>NZ_JBHSEP010000009.1:0-205724 GCF_042654645.1 Cohnella hongkongensis
TCCCCATGCGACTTCAACCTCCTAGGGTAGGGTAGGTAAGATTGAAGCTCTCTCTGTCGGGTGCTTCTTTCTTCGATAGTCGCTGGGGATTTCCTGTTCTAATCGGATTATATTACACGCCAGAAAGGATGAGATTCGCTATCCTTACCTGAATCACCTCCGGCAAAAACGCGATTCAGCGTCTGGAGGACGCCGAAGGCGTTTTTGTTGGTTGAGCGGCCGGGCCGCTGCTTGCGATTGGCGGTTAGATCTTCATGACGCCGCCTTGGCTTGCGTTCGTGACCATGGCGGAGTAGCGGGCCAGGTAGCCGCGTTTGATTTTCGGCTCGAAGCCTTTCCATTCGGAGCGGCGGCGTTCCAGCTCTTCGTCGCTCACTTCCAGCGTAATCTTCCGGTTGTTCATGTCCAGCTCGATCATATCGCCGTCCTTAACGAACGCGATCGGACCGCCTTCCGCCGCCTCGGGGGAAATATGGCCGATGGCGATGCCTCGCGACGCGCCGGAGAATCGTCCGTCGGTAATAAGGCCAACCTTCGTTCCGAGTCCCATGCCGACGATCTGGGAGGTCGGGGCGAGCATCTCCGGCATTCCCGGGCCGCCCTTGGGGCCTTCGTAGCGAATGACGACGACGTGTCCTTCCTTGACCTTGCCTTCGGCAAGCCCCTTCAGCACCTCGTCCTGGGAATCGAAGCAGATGGCCGGTCCGCGATGGTAGCCGCCAACGGATTTGTCGACCGCTCCGACTTTGATGATCGAGCCGCCCGGCGCCAGATTTCCGAACAGAACGGACAGACCGCCTTCCTTGGAATGCGGATCGTCGATCGGACGGATAACCGAATGGTCGGTAATTTCCGCTCCCTCGACGTTCTCGCGCAGCGTTTTGGCGGACACCGTCAGAACGTCGCCTTTCAGGGCGCCTTCTTTTTTGAACAGCTCGTTGATAATCGCGCTTACCCCGCCCGCGTTGTGCAAGTCTTCGATGTGATGGTCGGAAGCGGGCGCGAGCTTAGACAAGTAAGGAACGCGCTTGGCGACTTCGTTGATCCGCTCGATCGGGTATTCGATGCCGGCCTCGTGCGCCAGCGCCAGCGTGTGAAGGACCGTGTTCGTCGAGCCGCCCATCGCCATGTCCAGGGCGAACGCGTTGTCGATCGAATCCAGAGTCACAATATCGCGCGGCTTGATGTCCTGCTTGATCAGCTCCATCAATTGCTTCGCGGATTTCTTGACGAACTCGCGGCGCTCCGGAGCGACGGCGAGAATGGTGCCGTTGCCGGGGAGGGCAAGGCCGAGCACCTCCGCCAGACAGTTCATCGAGTTGGCGGTGAACATGCCGGAGCAGGAGCCGCAGGTCGGGCATCCGTACTGTTCGAGCTCGGTCAGGCTTTTCTCGTCGATCTTCCCCGTCATGTAGGCGCCGACGCCCTCGAATACCGAGGTCAGCGAGATGGCGCGGCCGTCGCTCGTGCGTCCGGCCTTCATCGGTCCGCCGCTGACGAAGATCGTCGGAATGTTGACGCGCAGCGCCGCCATCATCATGCCGGGCGTAATTTTGTCGCAGTTGGGGATGCAGACCATGCCGTCGAACCAGTGGGCGTTAACGACCGTCTCGACGGAGTCGGCGATGATCTCGCGGCTTGCGAGGGAATAGCGCATGCCGATGTGGCCCATGGCGATGCCGTCGTCGACGCCGATTGTATTAAATTCGAACGGAACGCCGCCCGCCTCGCGAATCGCTTCCTTGACGATCTTGCCGAACTCTTGCAGATGAACGTGACCGGGCACGATATCGATATAAGAATTGCAGACGGCAATGAACGGTTTGCCGAAATCCTCCTCTTTAACGCCGGCTGCCCGCAGCAAGCTGCGGTGCGGTGCGCGGTCGAAGCCTTTGGTGATCATGTCGGAGCGCAATCTTTTGTTAGCCAACTGGTAGTCCCCCTCTATCGGATAAACCGGAATGTCATATCCTTGATTCTATCACATATGCCGACAGGTTGACCAGAACGGCTTGCGCCCAAGGCTTGCCAGGCGCCGGGCTTGCGGCTGTCCGCGCTCGCGAGCGGCCGAGGGCTGATCTTCCCAACGGATTTTTCAATTTTATAAATGTTACAAAACATAACGCATTAAACAATGCAACCCTCATTACCCGGTTTCTTTTTTCGAGAAAACCGCTTGATTATGTTAGGTAATATTACATAAAAGATTTACAAGAAATTGACCATTACTTATAATGGAAAGAAAGCTTAGGGAGGGGTGCCGAGTTGAATCTGACGGAACGCGAAAAGGAAAAACTGCTGATTACGCTGGCGTCGGACCTGGCGCACCGTAGATTGGCGAGAGGAATCAAGCTGAACTACCCCGAATGCATCGCGATTATTACGTCGGCCATTATGGAAGGGGCGAGAGAAGGCAAAAGCGTGGCCGAGATGATGGCTTACGGGTCGACGCTGCTGACGCGGGACCAGGTGATGGAAGGGGTGCCCGAGATGATCGCCGAGGTGCAGGTGGAGGCGACGTTCCCCGACGGAACGAAGCTGGTGACGGTTCACCATCCGATCGCTTAATCGGATGCAGCGGTTCGCGAAGGAGGCGATGACGATGATCCCTGGAGAAATCCGGGCGGCAGCCGGAGAAATCATCTTGAACAAGGGGAGGCGAACGGCGGAAATTCTCGTCTGCAATACGGGAGATCGTCCGATCCAGGTCGGATCCCACTATCATTTCTTCGAGACGAATCGGGCCTTGCGGTTCGACCGGCAGCAGGCGTTCGGGATGAGGCTCGAGATCCCGGCGGGAACGGCGGTCCGGTTCGAGCCCGGAGAAGAGAAGCCGGTCCGGTTGACGGAGCTGGGAGGGCGCAAGCGGTCGTTCGGTCTGAACGCGATCACCAGAGGCGACGCCAGCGGAGAGATGTCCAGCGAGGTGGCCGAACGCCTTCGGGCTTGGACCGCTCTCGAAGAGAAGCAAGACCGGATCTAGACAAGAGAAGGAGAGCGGTAAAGCATGCGGATGGATCGGGAAAGCTATGCGGGCATGTTCGGTCCGACGACCGGCGATCGCGTGCGGCTCGCCGATACGGAGCTATGGGCGGAGATCGAACGGGATTACACCGTATACGGAGACGAATGCAAGTTCGGAGGCGGGAAGGTCATCCGGGACGGCATGGGCCAGTCCAGCGGCGCTGTCCGCTCCGAAGGCGTGCTGGACACGCTGATTACGAACGCGGTCGTGATCGATCATTGGGGGATCGTAAAGGGGGACGTCGGCATCAAGGACGGCGTCATCGTCGGCATCGGCAAGGCGGGCAATCCCGACATCATGGACGGGGTGGACGCGAATCTGGTCGTCGGAGCCAGCACGGAGGTCATTGCCGGGGAGGGCAAGATCGTCACTGCCGGAGGCATCGACACGCATATTCACTTCATCTGCCCGCAGCAGATCGAGACGGCGCTCGCCTCGGGCATCACGACGATGATCGGCGGCGGCACCGGCCCGGCGACGGGAACGAACGCCACCACCTGCACGCCGGGCGCCTGGCATCTCAGACGCATGCTGGAGGCGGCGGAGGCATTTCCGATGAATCTCGGCTTTCTGGGCAAAGGGAACGCCTCGTCTCCGGAGCCGCTCATCGAGCAGATCGAGGCCGGGGCGATCGGACTTAAGCTTCACGAGGACTGGGGGACGACGCGGGCGGCGATCGACGCCTGCCTCGGCGTAGCCGACCTGTTCGACGTCCAGGTGGCGATTCATACGGATACGCTGAACGAAGGGGGCTTTGTCGAGGATACGCTTCGGGCGATCGGAGGGCGGACGATTCATACGTACCATACGGAGGGGGCCGGAGGAGGCCACGCTCCCGACATTATCAAGGCGGCCGGCCACCCGAATGTCATCCCTTCGTCGACGAATCCGACGCGCCCCTTTACGGTCAACACGATCGAAGAGCATCTCGATATGCTGATGGTGTGCCACCATCTGGACAGCTCGATTCCCGAAGATGTGGCGTTCGCCGATTCCCGCATCCGGCCGGAGACGATCGCGGCGGAAGACATTTTGCACGATCTGGGGGCGTTCAGCATTATTAGCTCGGACTCGCAGGCGATGGGACGGGTCGGCGAAGTTATTACGCGCACGTGGCAGACGGCGGACAAAATGAAGGCGCAGCGGGGGGCGCTTCCCGGCGACGGGAACGGAGACAACGAACGGATTAAACGCTACGTCGCCAAGTATACGATCAATCCGGCCGTCGCTCACGGGATCTCCCATATCGTCGGCTCGCTCGAGCCCGGGAAGTGGGCGGACCTTGTCGTATGGAGCCCGGCTTTCTTCGGAGTCAAGCCCGATCTGGTGCTGAAGGGAGGCAGCATTGCCTACGCGCAGATGGGCGATCCGAACGCCTCGATCCCGACGCCGCAGCCGGTATTCGGCAGGCCGATGTTCGCCGCGTACGGGAGGTCTCTGTACAAGAGCTCGCTGACCTTCGTATCCCAGGCCGCGTACGAACGGGGAGTCGCCAGCGAGCTCCGGCTGCAGAAGCGCGTCGAGCCGGTCCGCAACTGCCGCGGCATCGGCAAGAAAAACATGATTCGCAACGACGCGACGCCGGTCATCGAAGTCGATCCTGATACGTACAAGGTGACGATCGACGGAGAGCCGGCCGTATGCGAACCGGCGGCAAAGCTGCCGATGGCTCAGCGATACTTCCTGTTTTAGCGGGAGCGGCCGATTAGACCGGGAAGGAGGCGGATCCTAACATGACGGTGAGCGGGGAGGAAGCCCGCGCCGAAAGCTGGCTGTCGCTGCAGCTGCTGCTCGATTCGGCGCTGCCGATCGGAAGCTTCGCCCATTCCTTCGGGTTGGAGACTCTTGTGCAGGACGGCGCTCTGACGACAGCGGATGAGTTGAAGGCCTATATGGAAGGGATGCTTCGCCACAGCTGGGCGACCGGAGACTTGATGGTGGTCAAAGCCGTGTACGCGGCCGATAGCGTCGACGGCGAGCATACGGGCGTCCGGGGAGAAGAGCGCTACGATTACCGGATTGAGAAGCGGGTGCACCTCCAACGGATTGCGCCGGAGTCTCGCGAGGGCATGGAGAAGATCGGCAGGAGGCTGCTGAAGCTGGCGCCGGAGCTGTTTCCCTGGGCGGATTGGAGCCGTTTGGGCGATGACGTTCGAGTCGGCCGCTGCCGCGGGAGCTACCCGCTCGTCTACGGAACGATCTGCAGAGCGCTGCGCATTCCGATCGATCAGGCGGCGGAAGGGTATTTGTATACGTCGGTCGTCACCTGCGTGAACGCCGCCCTGCGCCTGTTCTCGATGGGGCAGACGGAGGCTCAGCGGTTGACGGCCGCGCTGTTCCCGGCGGTGGCTGCCGCATGGTCGGCCGTGCGGGAGATGGATCCCGACGACGCGTACAGCGCGATGCCGCTTGCCGAGCTGGCGATGATTCGTCACGAGACGCTGTATTCCCGGTTGTTCATGTCTTAGCAAGACCCATCAAACACATCTATCATTTGGAGGGATGGCCCATGTGCCAAGGAAAAG
This sequence comes from Cohnella hongkongensis, assembly GCF_042654645.1. Taxonomy (NCBI): domain Bacteria; kingdom Bacillati; phylum Bacillota; class Bacilli; order Caryophanales; family Paenibacillaceae; genus Cohnella; species Cohnella hongkongensis. Next base: position 5,551 of record NZ_JBHSEP010000009.1, read on the forward strand.
GACCCGGACATCATCATCATCGCGACGGCTGGGTGACGCCGCAAGCGGTAAGCGGCAGGCCGATGCGCATCGGCATCGGCGGGCCGGTCGGCTCGGGCAAGACGAAGCTGGTCGAGCGGATCGCCTTCGAGCTCAAGGACAAAATCAACCTGGCGGTCATCACGAACGATATTTACACGAAGGAAGACGCCCGCATCTTGTCGGACACCGGCTGTCTGCCGGAAGAGCGAATTATCGGCGTGGAGACCGGCGGATGCCCGCATACGGCCATTCGCGAGGACGCCTCGATGAACTTCGAAGCGGTGGAGGAGCTGGAGAACCGGTTTCCGGATCTGGACCTGATTTTAATCGAGAGCGGGGGAGACAATCTGGCCGCCGCCTTCAGCCCCGAGCTGGTCGACCGTTTTATTTACATTATCGACGTTGCCCAAGGCGAGAAAATTCCGCGCAAAGGCGGACCCGGCATTATGAGATCCGATCTTCTCATCATCAACAAGATTGATCTGGCGCCGCACGTGGGCGCAAGCCTTGAAGTGATGGAGCGCGATTCGCGCCACATGCGCGGCGACCGTCCTTTCGTATTTACCAATCTGTTCGGAGGGCATGGGCTGGACGAGGTCGCCGAGTGGGTGTTCCGTCAGACGAACGATGCGGCCGTGGTCTAGCGAGATCGCGAGAACTTCCGAGCTGCGTGCGGTAGCGGGGCTGTCCGGCGGCAGGCCCGCGCTGCTCTCCCGGTACCACTCGTCGCCGCTCAAGATCGCGAAGGCTTTTCCGGTCCGCTGCGGCGACGGCCGCCAGCTGGCCGTCGTGCAGATGGACGGATCGCCCGGCATGCTGGAGGGCGACCGCTATCTGTTCGATTGGACGCTGCGGGACGGCGTGCGGCTGTACGCGACGAACCAGTCGTACACTCGCGTCCATCCATGCGAGAAGGGGAACGCTAAGCTCGCTCAGAAATTTGATTTGCAGGCCGGGGCTGTGCTCGAATGGATGCCCGAGCCCGTCATGCTGTTTCGCGACGCCCGGTTTCGATCCGAGACGGAGATCGACCTGGCGGAAGACGCGGTCTGCATGATGACCGACATTTTCTGTCCGGGCAGACTGTCCAGAGGCGAAGCGTTCGCCTTCGGAAGCTACGACGCCAGGCTGACGGTGCGCTTCAAGGGAGAGCTGATCCACTACCAGCGGCAGCTGTGGGAGCCCGCATCGCTTCCCGTCGAGAATTCCGGCTGCTTCGGGGCGCATACGCATGTCGGCTCGTTTATGGCGTTCTCGGATCGGCTGACGAGGGCTCATGCGGACAGAATTCGCGAAGCGATCGGCGGAGCGGGCGAGGCGCTGCCGGGCGGCGTCGTGTGGGGCGTCGCACGGCTGGACGGTCCCGGTCTTGCGGTCCAGGCGGCGGGGAACGCCGCCTGGAAGCTGCAGAAGCTGCTTCTGATTGCCTGGGACATCGTTCGCAGGGAGCTGCTGGGGCTGCCGCCGCTCCGGCTGATCCGGGAAGCGTGGATGCACGATGTCGAATAAACACCGAATAAGCCTCGGCAGACGCCGAGGCTTGTTCGCGTTCCGTTCGGCAGCGCCGCCTCATCGGTCGGAGAACAGATGGGCAAGCCCTGCGAACGGCAGGTTCTCGTAATGCTCGGTTTTGTAGACGACCTCGCTCTCGAGCGCCGTCTCGTCGCTCAGCTTGTTGCGCCGGAACTGGAACTTGTCGTACAGCTTGACGAGAATGCGGGCCGTATTGATCGCATCGTCCATCGCTCTATGGTGGGAGCCGCTGAACGGGATTTCCAGCATTTCGAGCGCAGGCTTCAGCCCCATCTGCTGGTGCTTCTCGAGCTTGTATACTTTGGAGAGCATTTTCTGCAGGTTGTTATGGTTGACGATCCAGTCCGTCGAGATCCGATGCTGGCGGCACTCCTGAACCAGCTGCCGCTGGTCGTCGGGGCCCCATGCGCACAAGAAGTACTCTTCCTGTCCCATCCAGTCGATGAACTCGCGGACGACTTGCGCCAGCGGCTCGGCCGCGTCGACATCCTCCTGCGAGATGCCCGTGAATTCGGTCGTGTCGGCAGACAGCTGCGGAACGACGACAGGCTTGACGAACGCCTGGAACGTATCGACGATTTGCGGCTGCCCGTCGACCGAACCGACCTTGGCCGCTCCGATCTCTATAATTTCCGCGATCTGTCCTTTTTTGCGACGCACGGTCATTTCCAGGTCGTAGACGATAATAATCACTGCATGCACCTCTAGAAATATTCCGATAATGAAAGGCGTACCTCTGTTATTATAGACTGCCGCCGATCATTTGTCAGTGTGGAAAAAAATTGTTCGCACCCGAAAAAAGGTCGAATTTGATCGAACCGTGGCGGTAGGCTACAATATAAGCTATCAACTATTTTTCGTTTTAGGCGGGAGGAGTATGACCATGAGCACGTTTGCCCAGAGATTGGCCTCGATGAAGCAAGGATTGAAGGACCAGGTCACCAAATTCAAGAACAAGGATTTCATGGACGCGGTCGTCGCGGGCTGCGCGATCGTCGCCGCGGCGGACGGCAGCATCAGCAGCGAGGAAAAGCAGAAGATGATCGGCTATATTCAGCACAACGAAGAGCTGAAAGTGTTCGAAACGGCCAAAGTCATCGAACGATTCAATTTCTATACGGGCAATTTCGATTTCGACGCGATGATCGGCAAGGCGGAGGCGATGAAGCCGATTGTGAAGCTCAAGGACAAGCCGGAGATTTCCCGCATCGTCATCAGCGTCTGCTGCGCGATCGGCGCCGCCGACGGGGATTTCGACGAGCAGGAGAAGAGCGTCGTTCGCGAAATCTGCCGAGCGGTTAATCTGAACCCTTCCGACTTCGGTCTGTAACCAAAGAGACAGTAATCTTTCCCCCAATGCGGTCAGGTTAAGCAAAAGGTCAAAAAGCGGCACAGCAGGAATCGTCCCAGTCGGGGGAGTGGTAGATTTTGGGTGTGGCGGAGATAAACGAGAGAGGCAGGGGCTATAGGCAACACTGGCAGGGGCCCGCGGTCATCACGGACAAAGGCCCACTCGCGCCAACTGCGCCAACCCACCAGCCTACAGCTAGCCCACCAACCCCCACCAACCGACGCCACCCCGCTAACGTAACGGTTGCCAGCGCCGCTAATTGGTCCGTTTTCGCAATATGGAGATTGTAACGGTTGCAGCAGCGGCTATTTCAGTCGAAACCGCGCCGTTTCGCTCGATAATCCCAAAATAAGCGCGATGGCAACCGTTAGCTTTTCCTTTTTCGGAAAAACAGCCGATTAAGCGCCACTGCAACCGTTAGACGTCACCGGCAGGATGCGCGCCGTCGATCGCATACTATCGGTCGCATACCATCGACCGTATGCCACCGATCGCATACGACAGCGGCTTAACCTGGTAACGCTGATCCTTGCCCCTGCTTCTGCCCTTATGGCGGAAGCGGGGGCATTTTTGAGGTCCGTTTGGAGCGGGTCCGCGAGACGGTGTTCTGCGTTTGTTCAGAATTTGTTGAGAAGCGGTTAGTAAAATAGTTGCAGGAATCGTATTCGATAGAGGGTCTTTAGATCCAGTTGTCAAAAGGGGGTAGAAGCTTCATGCTGCCAGCAGATCATTTTCGTGTGGAGGACCAGATTCGCAACGAGGAGATTTTTACGCCGGACGAGGTGGACGAGATTTTGAGGCAGCTCGAGGAGGAGACCGGCGGGCAGTCCCGCGATTGAAGCAGGAGGTGCCGAATGCGGATCGCCGCTCGATACGTCACAGTCAAAGCCGGTTGTCCGCAGCGCGGACAACCGGCTTTGACTTGCTCGCGATTATTGGCCCGTCCGGATCGCCGCGTCGTGCGCTCTGGCGAAATCCTCCGGCGTGATCTCTTGGCCGAACAGCGCCTGAATCTGGTTCAGATGCACGTCGGCGGCTCCCGGGGCCATCTGCACATCGGCGAACAGCGTCATGCTCGTCGCCTTGTTGGCCTCGTTAAACAGATCGGTATAGAGCTGCGGCAGCTGCCCCTTCGACGTGTTCACCTTCGTAGCCGGGATGACGCCCGCTCCGGTAACGGACTCCTCGCCCCATCGCTTCACGAAGTACTCGACGAACCGTTTCGCCTCTTCTTTGACAGGGGAATCCTCGGCGACGAACAGGCCGACGCCGGGACCTCCGACCCAGCTGTCGATATCGCTTCGTTCGCCGTCCGCGGCCGGGAACTTGAAGAAGCCGACGCTGTCGCGGAACGACTGCGGAATGTCCTGGTTCGTCGTATAGTTGGGCAATTCCCACGTGCCGACCATATACATCGCGGCTTTCTCATCCACAAACTCGGCTTTGGCTTCGTCGTTCGACAGGCCGTTGAAGCCCTGATTAAACGCGTCCATATCGACCAGGTCCTGGATCCTTTTCGCGGCTTCAACTAGACCCGGGTCGGTAAAGGAGGAGGCGCCCTTGATTGCGCTGGCGAGCGCTTCCGTTCCGGCGATCCGGTCGGCCATATACATGTACCAGAGCGAGCCGGTCCAGCGATCCTTGTTGCCGAGCGCGATCGGCTCCACGCCGTCTGCCGCCGCAAGCACCTCCACAATATGCAGGAACTCCTCGTAAGTCGTCGGAACCTGAAGCCCGTACCGGGCGAAAATCTTTTTGTTATAGTAGACCGGGGCCAGGTTGAATTCCAGCGGAAGCGCGTACGTCAGGCCGTCGACGGCATACGCTTCCGTCGTTCCCGAGACGAACGAATCCTTCAGATCGCCGCGCAGCAGATCGTCCAGAGGCGTCAACAATTGGCCTTCGACGAACGGCTTAAGGTAGCCGGCCGCCCAGGTCATGCCGACGTCCGGCAGGTCGTTGACGGCGGACAGCACCTTGATCTTCGCCTTGTACTGCTCGTTCTCCAGCACTTCCTGCTTGACGGTCACGTTCGGATTTTCCGCCTGGTATTCCTCGATAATTCGGTTGACGATCTGATACTGGCCCGCTGCGCCTGCTTCCGGCCAGAGGTGCATCATGCGGATCGTCATCTTTTCGACGGCTCCCTCGGGGACGAAAGTATCGCTCGGTCCGCCGCATCCGGATAAGACAAGAGCCAGGCCAACGGTCAGCGCTAACGACATTCGGTATTTTGGGCCCATACGATCTCCCCCTATTCAGGCATCGTGCCGTCGTAGGCAGGATGCGCATCGGACATGACAGCGATCCTTACTCTTTAACGCCGCCCAGCGCCACGCCTGAGATGATGTACCTCGACAGCAGGAAGTAGATCACGAACAGCGGCAGCACCGTCAGCGCCAGTCCCATATAGATCGAGCCGAACTCCGTCTTGTAAATGTCCCCTCTAAGCAAGCTTACCATAATCGGCAGCGTATATTTGTCCTGTTTTGTAAGCAAGATGAGCGGCATGAACAGGTTGTTCCAACTGGCCACGAAGGCGAAGATCGCTTGCGTGGCGAGGGCCGGCGTCATAATCGGTAGAACGATGCGGTTAAACGTATAGAATTCGCCCGATCCGTCTATGCGCGACGCCTCCACCATCTCGATCGACAGAGCGGCCAGCAGGTACTGGCGCATGAAGAACACGATGGCCGGCGCCGCGATGGAAGGCAGAATGAGCGGCATAAAGCTGTTCGTCCAGTGCAGCTGGTACATGAACTGATAGAAGCCGATTGCGCTGGCCTGGACCGGAATCATCATGACGCACATGATGAAGGTAAAGAAGGGCTGGCGCATCCTCCAATTGTACACGACGAGGGCGTAGGCGGTCAGCGAGGAAAAATAAACGGCCAGCAGCGTCGAGAAGCCCGAGATCGTCAGCGAGTTCAGGAACCCTTGCAGCGGGTCGAAGCTTTTGCTGAGCAGCACGTCCAGGTTGGCCAGCATATGCTTCGAAGGCAGCAGAGACAGCCCGCTTTGGATCTCCGGAGTGGAGCGCGTGGCATTGACGAACATAATCCAGAACGGCATGATGCTGAGCAGCGACAGGAAAATGCAGACGATGTAAATCAGCGTTCTGTTGATATTAAGGGTTATGACGTTGTCTTTTCGGATTTGGTTCATTCGGTTACGCCCCCCTTGTCGACGCTTTCGCGGCTTGGCGGAGCTTCTTCTGCGCTTTCCGAAGTTTTCCCGCGTCGCGATCGCGCATGAAGTAGAACAGCAGCGCCGACAGCACCGCCGCAATGAGGAACATAATCATGCTCGCCGCCGCCGCGCTGTTGTACATATAGCTGCCTCTGAACGCTTGGCCGTAGATGAAGACGGATGCCGTCAGCGTGGCGTCGTCCGGTCCGCCGGCCAGGAACAGCTGCGGAATGTCGAACATCTGCAAGCCGCCGATCATCGACGTAATCAAGGTGTACAGCAGAATCGTCCGGAGGCTGGGCAGCGTGACCCGGAAGAACGTCTGAATCCCGTTCGCGCCGTCGATCGCCGCCGCCTCGAAGAGCGTCGGATTGATGCCGAGCACGCCAGCAATCAGGATGATCATCGTGTTGCCGTACCACATCCAGAACTGTATGAAGCCGACGATGCCGCGCGCCGTCGTCTTGTCCTGAAGGAAGAAGATCGGGGCGTCGGACCAGCCGAACAATTCGAACAGGCTGTTCACCGGCCCCATCGGGTAAGCGAACAAGGAGTTAAAAAGCACGGCGATCGTGCTCGCCGTGATAATGTTCGGCATATAGAGCAGCACTTTGAACGCGCCTTGTCCCCGCACGTTAAGCCGCCGGTTGGTAAACCAGGCGGTCAGGAGAAGCGCAAGCACGATCTGCGGGATGAAGTTGATGATCCAGATCAGCCCGGTGTTGACCAGCGATTTGCGGAAAGAGACATTGTCGAAGAGCAAGTCTTTGAAGTTTTGAAACGGATTGTCTAAAATTTGAATCGGCTTCGGGATTAACCCTCTCAAATCGGTGAACCCGATTACTGCGGTATACAGAATCGGATACAGCGAGAACACCAGAAACGCAAGCACAAAAGGAAGACTGAAAATATAGCCGTATTTCGTATAGCTGACGCCCTTGCGGCGCATGGCTCTCACCCCGTTCGTTCGGATAAAGGGGCAGGAAACGCGCCTTCCCGGCCGCCGACTTCGTCGACGGCCAGTGCCAGTGCGGCATCCCGCCCCTTCGGCGCCGTATTACTCGCTGTCGATGCCGAGTTGGTCTTTCACCTGCTGCTTGAAGTCGGCGATCGTCTGTTCGCGGCTCTTGTTGCCAGCGGTATATTCGCGCACTTGTCCGCGCCAGAGGATGTTGATCGTCTCGTCGTATTGCGTCAGGTTTTTGCCTGTTGCGTTGGCGTTGGCAGGAACGAATACGTCGAACATGTTTTGCCCGCCCAGCAAGGCGACCTCGCCGTTGGATTTGGACATGACGACGGAGGATGCGACGCTGTCCTTCGTGCCTTCCTCGCCTTCCTTCATCGTGCCGTTAGCCCAGTAATATTGGAGCCCCGTTTCGGAAGTGTCCAGCGTCACCCATTTGATAAAGTCGGCGACGGCCGCTCTCTTGGCGTCGTCCTTGGCGACGTCCTTGTTCGCGAGCAGCCAGGTGCCGCCCCAGAAAAATCCGGTCGGCGATTCCGCAACCGCCCAGTCGCCGTGCGTATCTTTTACTTGACCGTTCATGACGTAGTTGATGAGCCAGGCCGGACCGAAGAAGCCGAAGATCGGTTGGGCGCCGGAGCCTGACATGTCCGCATACCACGCTTCCGTCCAGTCCTGCGTATCGTTGTGGTAGCCGTTGTCCTTCAGCTGCTTCGACAGATCGAGGAATTCCTCGCGCTTCGGATCGATGTGCAGCTTGCCGTCTACGATCCAGCCTTTGTCGGAGCTGTTCTCGATCGCGTGCCACATATCGCCGTCGCCGGACACGATGCCGTAGCCTTTTTCCTTGAGCTTGGCGGCCGCAGCGAAGAACTTCTCCCAGCCGGGGCCGACCTCATTTTTGATTACGGCGGGATCGTCGGTTCCGAATACGTCCTTGGCGATCGAGCGGCGATAGATGAAGGCGCCGCCGGTCGCTTGATAGCCGAGCGCTTTCAGCTCGCCGTCTTTGCTGCCGATGTCGACCGTATATTGCGCGATGCCGGCTTCCTGCACCAGATCGTCGGTCAGGCCGAGATCGGCGTAGTTCGCGGCATAGCCGGATGCGTCGCCCTGCGTGTACTTGAGGACAAACGCGGCCTCGGCGGCGTAAATATCCGGAGCGTCCTTGCCGCCGGCGGCGAGCGCCTGGTCAAGCGCCGGCTGGTAAGCGCCGTCCGTCGTCGCGATGATCGTCGTCGAGAACTCGACGTTCGCGTCGGGATTCAGCTCCAAATATTTGGCCGTCATATTCGGAATTTCGTCCGTGAAGCTCCACAGATTAATCGTAACCTTCTCCGCCGGCTTGCTGCCGGAGGACGGCGCCGGCGCGGAGCTGCCTCCGCTGTTGTTCGAAGGACTCGATCCTCCGGACGAGCCCGAGTTGCCGCCGCTGCAGGCGGCCAGAACGGACGCCAGCATGACGATGGCGATGGTGAATGAGAAAATACGCTTCATTTCATTTCAGCCTCCCCTTTTTTCGATGGCAGTTATTTTGTAACCGCTGTCAATATTATAGAGGCCAAAATGTAAGCGCATAAGGAACCAGCGATTGGGAGAAATTCCACTTTTATTGGATAGATTGCTCGGTATCAAGCACTTGATGTCGATACTGGTTCGGACTAATTCCCTCGTTGTCCTTAAACACCTTAACAAAATACTTGGCGGTCTGATAGCCGACCTTCTCGGCGATTTCCCAGATCGGCATGCGGGTGGCGGCGAGCAGCTCCTTCGCCCGCTGCAGCCGCCGGCGCGTCAAGTAATCGCTGAACGTCACTCCGGTCTGCTCCTTAAACAGCACGCTGAAATAGCTCGCGTTCAGATGAAGCCGCTCGGCGACCTGCTTCATCCCGATCGCCTCGTGCAGATGGGCGTCGATGTAGCCGATCGCTTCCTTGATCGCAGTCCCGTAGCGCGCCTCGTCGCGTCCCGCCTCGAGAAGCTTCGGGTCGACGAGCTTCTCCATCGCGTCGAGTCGCTCCCGGCCGCTGTCGAGCTGGAGCGCGCGCTGCACGGCGTCGATGAGCACGGTCTTGTCCAGCGGCTTGACCAAGTATTCGAACACGCCGAGCGAAATTGCTTTTTTCGCGTATTCGAATTCGGCATAGCCGGAGATGACGATGACGACGGGCCGATGCCCGAGCTCGCCGAGCATCTCCAGCATCTGCAGTCCGCCGATCTCCGGCATCCGGACGTCCGTAATAATAATGTGCGCGGGCTTCTCCCGCAGCCATTCGAGCGCCTCGACTCCGCTGGCTGCGCTCTCGATCCGGTATTTGCCCGCCGCCCAGGCGGTGAGCGCCTTCTGAATGCCCTGGCGCGTGCGCGGTTCGTCGTCCACGATCAAGATGGTTTTCAAGAAAATTCGCCTCTTTCCGGAGGAATCGTAATATCGAAGCGGACGGTCGTGCCGGAGCCGGGCTCGCTTTCGATGCGCAGGCCGCTGCTGTGCTCCGCCGAATCGGGATAATAAAGCCGAAGTCTTCGCTGTACGTTGGACATGGCCACGCCGGCCCCTTTTTTCGGCGCCGGCGCGGTCCCGTCCTCGATGCTCCGGATCAGTCCGGCCAGCGTCCCGGCGTCCATTCCGGGGCCGTCGTCGAGGACGGCCACCGTAGCCCGATGCAGTCTGGCCGAGAATACGCGAATGGTCACCGAGCCGGGGCCGAGCCGGCTTTCGACGCCGTGCAGAATGGCGTTCTCCACGAGCGGCTGAATGATCAGCTTCGGGATCGGAACCCGCAGCAGCTCCTCGTTCGCGTCGATATGCCAATGAAGCCGGTCGCCCAGCCGCATTTTCATAATTTGCAGGTAGCGCTGCGCGTGGTCGAGCTCGTCGCGAACGGTGACCCATTCGTCGCTGCCCGTCGCGCTGCCGATGACATACCGGAACAGACCCGACATCGCGACGATCGTGCGGGCGAGCTCGCTCTCGCCCTTTTCCTCGAGAGACCAGTAGAACGCTTCCAGCGTGTTGAACAGGAAGTGGGGGTTGATCTGCGCTTGCAGCGCCTTGAGCTCTGTGCGGCTTTGCGTAATTTCCTTCTCGTAGACGACTTGAATGAGTTCGTTCATATGGGACACCATCTGGTTATACGTATTGTTCAATTCGGAGAGCTCCAGCGTTCGGAACCGGCTGCGGCTGGCGGGAAGCTGCTTCAATCCGCCGAATCTGGCCCCGCGCATGCTTCTCATCAGCCGCAGAATCGGTCGGGTGATCATCGTGGACAGCAGCAGCGTCAGCAGCAGGAAGGCAAGAGCGGCGATGCCGATAGAGATATAGATGGCGGTTCGCAGCACGGAAATGCCTTCCGTCGCCGCTTCGACCGGCATGAGCAGCACGAGCTTCCAGCCGGTCAGATCGGAATGCTGCCGGACGGCGAGCATCCGCTCCTGTCCGATCATGACTGTGCTGCCGGTCTGCGCAAGCACCGACTGAGCCGCCTCGGCGTCGATGTCCGACACGATCGGATTGCCGTTCTGGTCGCTGAGCAGCATAAATTCCCGACGTTCGGAGGGAGAGTCCTCCTTGTCCGGATCGTTCATGTCGAAGTAATCGCGGTTGACGTGAATGACGAGATAGCCGCCGGGCAAGTAGGATTGATCGATCAGGTGGATGCGGCGAATCGCCAATACCGAATTGGGCGCGCGCGGATCGAGTCCGATCCAGGCAATGCGCCCTCGCTTCTCGTCCGCCGCCTCGATCGCATCGCCGGAGATGCGGTTGGCCATCCGATCGTCCAGCGGGAACAGCCGGCGGTTATCGATCGTATACAGCTCGAGCGAGCTGATGCCGGAGGAGTAGACCATATAATTGTTGGCGATCCGCAGCAGCGACTGGCGCTCGTTGAAGTTGGACGCCATCCCTTGCGCTTCCTTTAGCAGCAGCCCCTGCACGTAGGCGTCCGTTACGATCTGGGTCGTCAGCGAATCGATCTGCCTCAGCAGCTCGGCCAGCCTTCCGTTGGCCTGAATCGCCGTCTGCTCGGTATGCTTCTCGGCGCTTTGCCGCAGGAGAACGGAGACTTCGCCGTAGATAAAAGCGCCTGCAAAAGTAAGCACAAGAATCATCGTCAGCGTAAAGCCGGCGAAGATCTGATTGCGCAAGGTGTTCATACGACGCAGATTAACGAGCCGTTCAGCCCATTTGATCACATGGATCCGTCCCTCGATTGGTCATCTTCAGGTTCAGCGTACCTTAAGTTCGTTCGGAGTGTCAAACTTCGAGGAGAAGAGAGGATGCGCTCTAGGCGAAACGCATGATCGAGCAGGGGAGCTTGCGATCGCGGCGCAGAGACAGCTTCCTCCGCGCCGCCGTTTTCAACGATTCCGCATATTTCTCAAGCCAGCGGTGTTCAAGCGAGCGACAACTCGCTGGCGAGCCGCCTTATTCGCCTATCTTTTCGCTTTATAGAATTCGTGATACAGCTTCATCAGCGCCCGCTTCTCGATTCTCGACACATAGCTGCGGCTGATGCCGAGCTCCCGGGCGATTTCCCTTTGCGTGCGTTCGTCTCCGCCGCCGTCGAGACCGAATCGGCCGCGGATGACCTCCTGCTCCCGGTCGTCGAGAATGTCGAGATTGCGGTAAATTTTGCTTTTCTCGATTTTCAGCTCCACCTTGTCGACGACCTCGTCGGGCTCCGTGCCGAGAATATCCTGCAGCGTAATTTCGTTGCCTTCCTTATCCGTCCCGATCGGATCGTGAAGCGACACGTCCTTTCTCGTTTTTTTCAGCGATCGCAGATGCATAAGTATTTCGTTCTCGATGCAGCGGGCCGCGAACGTCGCGAGCTTCGTTCCTTTGTTCGGCTGGAAGCTCTCGATCGCTTTGATCAGGCCGATCGTTCCGATGGAGATCAAATCTTCCAGATCTTCTCCGGTGTTGTCGAACTTCTTGACAATATGCGCGACAAGCCGCAAGTTATGTTCGATCAGCAGATTGCGGGAGACCGGGTCCCCGTCCGCCAGCCGTTTCAGATGAAGAGCCTCTTCGTCGTCGGTGAGCGGCTGCGGGAACGCGTTGTTTTTGACATAGGAGACGAGCAGGGAAAGCTGTTTCAGAAACAGGGCAATCGATGTCATAAAACCGGGCACGGGATGGCACCTCCGGAAGTGGGATCGCTCGCGGAAAAAGAAGCATTATCATTGTATGTGGGTGGACGCCCAACCGTGCCTGTTCCACCGGATTAAAAGTCATTTTGTCGAATGACAATGCCCTGCAATGGGAAATAATGAACGCGATGAGTTGAATCCCGATTTCTCATGGAGGTGTTCACAATGGCAGTCAAAGGCGCCGGGCGCGGCACCGGAAATTTCAAGCCCGTATCGATGTCGTCCAAGGAGTATCAAGCCTTCGCCAAGGCGCGCGAACCGGCCCGGTCCGTATGGACCAATTGCCTGAAGGCGTTTCTGGTCGGCGGAATCATCTGCACGATCGGTCAAGGCGTCACTCAGTTTTTTATGGCGGCGTTTCAGATGTCGTCCAAGGACGCCAGCAATCCGACCGTAGCCGTCATGATTTTGCTGGCCGTCATTCTGACGAGTCTGGGCGTGTACGACAAAATCGCCCAGTGGGCGGGCGCGGGAAGCGCCGTTCCCGTCACCGGCTTCGCCAACTCGATGTGTTCGGCCGCCATTGAGCATCGCGCGGAAGGGCTTGTGCTCGGGGTAGGCGCCAATATGTTCAAGCTGGCCGGATCGGTCATCGTGTTCGGCGTCGTGGCCGCATTCGTCGTGGGCATTATCTATTGGGTGTTCGGAATTGGGGCGTGGCACGATGCTGCAGGGTAAACGGTCTTGGGTATTCGAACGGCCGCCCGTCATTATCGGGACCGGAACGGTCGTCGGTCCGGACGAAGGCCAGGGGCCGCTGGCCGCAGACTTCGATCTCGTCCACCCCGATCTGGAGATCGGCCAGCCGACCTGGGAGAAGTCGGAGAGGGCGCTGATGGAGCAGGCGACGGATATCGCTTTGCAGCATGCCAATCTCTCCAAGGACAAGCTGAATTTTTTCGTCGGCGGAGATTTGATGAACCAGATCATCAGCACGACCTTCGCGATCAGACAGCTGGGGGCGCCGTATCTTGGCGTGTTCGGAGCGTGCTCCACATCGATGGAATCTTTGGCGATCGCCTCGCTCCTCGTCGGCACCGGAGCCGCCGATTACGTCATGGCCGGCACCTGCAGCCATAACTGCACCGTCGAGAAGCAGTTCCGTTACCCGACGGAATACGGTTCCCAGAAGCCGCCTACGGCGCAATTCACCGTCACCGGAGCGGGCGCTTCGATCGTGGCCCGCAGCGGGACGGGCCCCGTCGTCACGGCGGCCACGATCGGCAAAATTCTCGACCTGGGCATCAAGGACCCGTTTAACATGGGAGCGGCGATGGCTCCGGCCGCCGTCGACACGATTCAGAGCCATTTTCAGGAGACGGGCCGGGATCCGGGCTATTACGATCTGATCGTCACCGGCGATCTGGCCGGAGTCGGGCACCCGCTCGCCAGCGAGATGCTGCAGCGCAACGGGGTGCCGATGGAACGAACGACGTTCAGAGACTGCGGGCTCATGATCTACGACGTGGAGAAGCAGAAGGTGCAGGCGGGAGCCAGCGGCTGCGCCTGCTCAGCGGTCGTCACTTACGGGCATCTGTTCAAGCGCATGCGCGCTGGAGAGCTCAAGCGGATTCTCGTCGTCGCCACCGGCGCGCTGCTCAGCCCGCTGTCCTATCAGCAGGGAGAGAGTATCCCTTGCGTCGCTCACGCCGTCGCGATCGAGGCCGGCAACTCGGGACAAGGAGGTGCAAACGCATGATGACCTACGTATGGGCGTTCGTCGTCGGAGGAGCCATCTGCGTCGTCGGCCAGCTGCTGTTCGACGTCGCCAAGCTCACTCCGGCGCATACGATGTCGCTGCTGGTCGTGACGGGAGCGCTGCTGGACGCCGTCGGCTGGTACGATCCGTTGGTCGATTTCGCCGGAGCGGGGGCGACGGTGCCGATTACGAGCTTCGGCAACGCGCTCGTCCACGGCGCTCTGACCGAGCTTCAGGAATCCGGGTGGATCGGCGTGATCACCGGGATCTTCCAAGTGACGAGCGCAGGCATATCCGCCGCCATCGTTTTCTCGTTTTTGGCCGCTTTGGTCGTCAAGCCGAAAGGCTGATTCCGATTCGTTGGCCGTTCCGCTTCAGAGGCAGCCAAGCCCGACCCGGGTTTGGCTGTTTTTCTATTGATTTTTGGAAGAAACTAAAATTTACGATGCAATCCAAATTCCGGTATAATAAAACGTGACACGCAAAAGTACATCGAAGTAGATTGCGATAGGAGGAGCGAGAAATGGATCAACATGCCGCGATGCAACTGTTAGATAGGATCAGACTTAACATGGAATCCTGTATTTACGGCAAAAAAGAAGAAATCGCTTCCATGCTGACTGCGCTGCTTGCGGGTGGGCATGTACTGATCGAGGACGTGCCGGGCACCGGCAAGACGCAGATGGTCAAGGCGCTGGCCTTGTCGATCGGCGGTATTTTCCATCGCATTCAATGTAATCCGGACTTGTTGCCTACCGATATTACGGGCGTTTCCATTTATCATCCGAAGCTGGAGCAGTTCGTGTTCCGGCCGGGCCCCGTCATGGCCAACCTGCTGCTGGCCGACGAGATTAACCGCGCGACGACGAAGACGCAGTCGGCTTTACTTGAGGCGATGGAGGAAAGGCGCGTATCCGTCGACGGGGAAACCTACCACCTTCCTCATCCGTTCATGCTGTTCGCCACGCAGAACCCGATCGAGTTCGAGGGCACTTACAGCTTGCCCGAGGCGCAGTTGGACCGCTTTCTGATGAAGATCAAGCTCGGATATCCGGACGAAGCCTCGGAAAGGAGACTCGTGCTGGAGCCGGGCGCCAGCCGCGCCGCGGAGGCGCTGCAAGCGGTGGCGACGGTCGAGGACGTCGCCCGCATGCAGAAGCTGGCGGAGGAGATCCATCTGGAATCGTCGGTCGCCGACTACTTGGTGGGCCTCGTTCGCGGCACCCGCGAGCATTCGGCCGTTCTGCTCGGCGCAAGCCCGCGGGCCGCCGTAGCGCTGACGGCCGCCGCCAAAGCCTTCGCCTTCCTGAATCATCGCGCCTTCGTCCTGCCGGACGACGTGAAAGCGATGGCGCCGCTCGTGCTCGGCCACCGGCTTCACTTGCGGTCTGAAGCCCGCATGCAGGGCGTGACGACCGTTCAGGTGCTGCAGGACGTGCTGCGCATGCTGCCGGTGCCCGTAGGGATGGAGCGCTGATCATGACGCGTCTGCCATTTCCCCGCGTCTGGTGGTGGAGCGCGGCTCTATACCTCATTTCGCTCTGCTATTTATTGTTCCAAGGCGGGAAAACGTCGCTGATGCTGTTCGCGATATTAAACGCGCTCGCCGTTTACTTGATGCTCGGACGATGGAGCGGCATCGGCGGCGTGGAGGGCGTCCGCCTGACGGAGGCCGGAGACGGAAAGTCGGCGCTCCTGACCGCGGGCACGCGGCTGCAGGTGAAGCTGCGCATGCACGTCCCCGGTTTTTGGCCGCTTCCTTACGTTATCGTCAGAGAGAAGCTGGTCCGCACGACCGGCGGCGACGCGCAAATCTACGAGATGTCCTTCGTCCCGGATTACCGGAGAAAGGGCGAGGTGCAGTTCGAGACCGCTCCGCTGAGAAGGGGCCGTTATCAATTTCAGGAGACCGACTGCTCGACGAGAGATATTTTCGGTTTGTTCGAGCATCGCGGCTCGTTCCGGCAGCCGCTGCTCGTGCAGGTGCTGCCCCGGACCGTTCCGTTAAAGGATTGGAGACTGCTCAGGCGCTCTCAGCGGGGGGTATTCCAGCATACGTTCACGGCGTTGTGGGCCCGAGAGACGACCCAGATCGACGGGGTCAGGGAATACATTCACGGAGACCGGCTGTCGCGCATCCACTGGAACGCGACGGCGAAGACGGGGCAGTGGAAGTCGAAGGAGTTCGAAAGAGAGGCGCTGCCCCGCGTCGTCTTCGTCTTGGATCGGAACGCCTACGCCTACGCGCATCCGGAACAGTTCGAGCTGGCCGTATCGGCGGCCGCTTCGCTGCTGGAGCTGACGATCTCCCGCGGCATGCCGGTCGGGTTCGTGTCGGCCGGTCGGGACGAAAGCTGGTACGGCGAAGGACGCGCTCCGGTGTCCAGGGACGAGGTGTTTCAGCATCTGGTCGACGTCGAAGCGGACGGCGATTGGCCGATGGACCGGTTGCTCGCCCAGGTGGCGGAGCGTTACGAGCCGGGCGTTCACATCGTCGTGATCGGCTCCGGCGCGGACGAGCAGCTGTCGGCCGCCATGAGCGTGCTGGAAAGCAAAAGAATGGTGCCGAGCATCATCCATATCGGCCATCCATCCATGTCTGCGGAGGCGGCCGCCCAGCTTCGCCACTGGCAGCTGCTGTGCCAGTCCAAGCAATGGGAGTTCGTCTCGATCCGCGAGCTGGACGCGCTGCCCCAGGCGATCGGAGGTGCATCCGCATGAGGAACGTCCTGCTCTCGGGACGGTTCTGGAGACGGTTCGTGCTGGAGCGTCTTCACCGTCTTCTCGCCATCGTCGTCGTGCTCCAGCTGGTTCGGGTTTTCTCCGATTACTGGTGGGAGGAGACGTACGCCGTCGTTTACGGCACGCTGGCGGCAGCCGCCGTCACGGAGCTGCTGTTCACCCGCCATATTTGGGTCAGACTGCTGCTGCAGCTGCTCGCCGTCGTCGGAATGATCGTCTGGATCGTTCCGATCGAGTGGGGAGGCTGGCCGGAAAGCTGGCGTTCGTGGGATAGGGTCGGCGAATTTCTCACGTTTCATCTGACATCGTTCCATCCGTTCTTCGAGCTGGCCGCAGGGACGCTGCTGACCGTGCACGCTCTGGCCTGGATCGGGACGAGAAGAGCGGGCGCGATCGCGATCATCGTGCTGTCGATTACAGGGATGGCGATTGTCGATTCGTTTTTCCCGCTGGAGCTGTGGCGCAACATCGCATGGATCGTCACCGCCGGGCTGGCCTGGCTCGTCGTTCTGCACCTCAGACAGCTCCAGATTCGTCATCCGAACAGCTGGGAGGCGATGGCCGAGCGGCCGCTGGACATCGCGATCCCTGCGGTGTTGATCATTTCGATCGTGCTGGCGAGCGGCATCGTGATGCCCCGCGCCCCGATCATTCTCGAGGATCCGTATACGATCTGGACGGAAGCGCAGGGACGAGAGGTTCCGGTATTTTCCGGCGAAGGAGGCGTGCAGCGGTCGAACGCGTCGGGAAGCGCAGGCTCTTCCTTGTCGGGCTACAGCCGGGACGACCGCAAGATCGGGGGAGGCTTTCAATTCGATTATTCCCCGGTGATGACCGTAACGACCTCCCAGCGCAGCTACTGGCGCGGAGAAAGCAAGGCGGTATATACGGGAGAAGGCTGGGAGGACTTGAGAAATCCGGTTCTCGTTCCGGCTGCGGTCGGTCAGGACGTCCCGAGCTACGAGCTCAATCCGCCCCGCGCCGAGGGCGTGGAGACGATCGAGGTCGTACAGACGGTGACGATCGAGCGCAGAGACAGACTGCCGGTGCTGTTTGCGGCCGGTCCGGCGGCGGCGGTCACCGAGCTGAAGAGCGACAACAATGCGGGCTTGAGATGGAGCCCGAGCGAATGGGAGCTGAGATGGGGCAGATCCGCCCGCGTGCAGACTTATTCGGTCGTCTCCGAGGTGACGGTGCTGGACGAGGAAGCGCTGCGCAATCTCGACCCGTCCGCTCCGAGCAGCATCGACTTGACGCCGTATTTGCAGCTGCCCGACGATCTGCCGCAGCGGGTTCGCGACTTGGCCGCGGAGCAGACGGCGGGAATCGGCAATCCGTACGATCGCGCCAAGAAGCTGGAGCAATATTTGAAGGAGACGTTCCCGTACACGAATACGCCGGATCTGTCCCGCCAGTCCAACCGGAACGGCGATATCGTGGACGCGTTTTTGTTCGAGATCCAGGAAGGCTACTGCGATTATTTCTCGACTTCGTTCGTCGTGATGGCCCGATCGCTCGGTCTTCCCGCGCGTTGGGTGAAAGGCTATGCGACCGGATACGATCAAGCCGCCATGGAAAGGGCTCGCTTCGGCGGACCGGAGATGGAATTCGATCCGCTGGGCGCGGGGACGTATACGGTTCGGAACGCGGACGCCCACTCGTGGGCGGAAGTGTATTTCGAGGGACACGGCTGGATTCCGTTCGAGCCGACCTCCGGCTTCTCGGTTCCGCAGCCGCGCCTGGCCAGCGAGCCTGCCCCCGTCGAGACGTCGGCGCCGGTGGACGCGGCCCCCGTCGAACCGGAGGTCGTCGTTCAGGATAACCGTTGGCTCGTAACGGCCGGAGTCGCCGTCGCCGCGGCGCTTCTGCTCGCCGCCGCAGCCGTGTTCGCCTTCAGGAGCCGCTGGGGAAAAATCGCGTGGACCCGCGTTCGCTCCCGAGGCGCGACGCCGGATCAGCGGATTGTGCGCGAGATGGAGCGTCTGCTCCGCTTCCTCCATCGCCAAGGCTTGCGCAGGGAGCCGCACGAGACGATCCGCGAGACGTTCACCCGCTGGAGCGGAAAGTTCTCGTCGCTGAGTCCGGAGTTCGAAGGGGCGCTCACGCTGTTCGAGAAAGCGAGATACGGGAAAGGGCAAGGAGATAGCGCTCTTCTGGCCGACTTCAATGAAGTGTCGGAGAAAATTCGCAAAGCGCTGTAGCCGGGTTGCGGCTGCGGCAGAGAACGGCCTCGATCATCTCCGCGATGACTTTCGAGGCTGTTTTCTTTTTTGCATGGCCGCATGGGGTATGGTATATTTTGAGGAAGATTAGCCGTTAAAGACAGGAGAAGTTATTCCAGATGTTCAAGCGTTTGCTTCCCGATCGGATCGTCCACACGGTGTACGATATCGATCTGAATGAATTGCATGCTCAAGGTATCCGCGGCATGATTACGGATCTTGACAATACGCTCGTGAGCGCCAAAACCCCGCTGGCGACCCCGCAGCTGATCGGCTGGCTGGATTTGGTCCGGGAGCGGGGGTTTCAGGTTGTCATTCTTTCCAATAATAACGATACGAGAGTCGGCAGGTTCGCCGCGCCGCTCAACCTGCCTTACATCCCGGCGGCCCGCAAGCCGGCCGGGGCGGCTTTCAGACGGGCCTTGCGGCAGATGAAGCTGCCGCCGGAGCGGACGGTCGTCGTCGGAGACCAGATGCTGACCGACGTGCTGGGCGGCAGGCGCGCAGGCTTGCACACGATACTGGTGACGCCGATCGCTCCCGCCGAAGAAGGCTGGGCGACGCAGATCAACCGCCGCATCGAGAAGATCGCGCTGGCCCGCCTGCGCAAAAAAGGGCTTTGGCCGGAAGAAGGAGGCTCACGGCATGGCAGCAAGTGACACCACCCTTCCCTCCCCGCGCTGCGGAGGATGCGGCATCGTCCTGCAAAGCGACGAGCAGCGCAAGCCGGGCTACGTTCCCGCTTCTTCGCTGAACAAGGACGGCGCCATATGCCAGCGCTGCTTCCGCATCAAAAATTATAACGAGGCTTCCTCCGTCGCCGTCGATCAGGACGAATTTCTGAAGCTGCTTGGCGGCATTGCGCAAACCGACAGCCTGGTCGTTCACATTGTCGACCTGTTCGATTTTCAGGGCAGTCTGATCTCCGGCCTGCAGCGCTTCGTCGGCCGCAATCCGGTGCTGCTCGTCGTGAATAAGATCGACCTGCTGCCACCGGTGACGAACTGGAACCGGCTGCGCAACTGGGTGCAGAAGCAAGCCAGCGAAGAGGGGCTGAAGGCGGCGGACGTCGTGCTGTGCAGCGCGCGCCGCAATCTCGGGTTTGACCGCGTCGTCGAGGCGGTGAACGCTTGGCGCCAAGGCCGAGACGTCTACGTCGTCGGAGCGACCAATGTCGGCAAGAGCACGCTGATCAACCGCCTGATCTCCGACTACAGCGACCTGAAGCGGGAGCTGACCGTCTCGAGATATCCGGGAACGACGCTCGACGCGGTCCATATCCCGCTGGACGACGGCAAGAGCATCATCGATACGCCGGGAATCGTCTACGACTGGAGAATGTCCGAGAGGGTGCCCCGCAAGGATCTGGCGGCGCTGCTGCCGGAGAAGCCGCTTAAGCCGATGACCTATCAGCTTAACCCCGGGCAGACGCTGTTTTTCGGAGCGCTGGCGCGCTTCGACTTCGTCGAGGGGGAGCGCCAGTCGTTTACGGCGCAAGTGTCCGGGGGATTAACCCTTCACAGAACGAAGCTCGAGCGCGCCGACGGGCTGTATGCCCAGCATCGGGGCGAGATGCTCCGCCCGCCCGCCCGGGAGGATCTCGACTCGCTTCCTCCGTGGACCCGGCACCGGCTTCGCGTTCCTCCCCAGGTCGAGAAGGACGTGTTCATCTCCGGCCTCGGGTGGATTCAGGTGAACGGCAAGACCGGGGCGGTCATCGACGTGCATGCCCCTAAAGGAATCAAAGTGATGCTGCGCGACAGCATCCTGTAGCCGGAGCATCCAAGCTCTCGACAGCCGTCGAACTTGACGGATGCGGAAGAATCATCGTCTCCGGGAGAGGAGAAGCAGCCAACAGATGGACAGCCATACGCAATTGTTCGGAGTTATCGGCGATCCCATTCGCCATTCCAAGTCGCCGGTCATGCTGAACCGCGCCTTCCGGGAAGCTGGCGTGAACGGCGCATACGCCGCTTTTCACGTCGCTCCGGAGCGGTTGGAGCAGGCGATCGCGGGCGTCCGGGGGCTTGGCTTTCGCGGCCTGAACGTAACGATCCCGCATAAGATTGAAGTGATGAAGCTTCTCGACGAGATCAGCGAAGGAGCGCAAGCCGCCGGAGCGGTCAATACGATCGTGAACGACAACGGCCGGCTGATCGGCTACAATACGGACGGCATCGGCTATGTCCGGTCGCTTAAGGAAGAGGCCGAGCCAGACTTGTCCGGCAAAACGATCGTCGTGCTCGGAGCGGGAGGCGCGGCCCGAGGCATTCTGTGGGCGCTCGCCCAGGAGAAGCCGGCGGCCGTCGTCGTCGCGAATCGCACGGAGGCGAGAGCCGTCGAGCTGGCCGCGGCGTTCCCCGAGAAGTCGGGTATCGCCGCCGTTCCGTGGGACCGTCTGCCGGAAGCCGTCGCGGAAGCCGACGTCGTCGTCAATACGACATCCGTCGGCATGTCTCCGAACGTCGGCGAGCTGCCGATCGATCCGGCCTGGCTGAAGCCGGGTGCGGTCGCCAGCGATCTGATCTACAACCCGCTGAAGACCGCCTTCCTCAGCCGCTCCGAGGAACGGGGCTGCCGCATTCATGGCGGTCTCGGCATGTTTATTTACCAGGGCGCGTACGCGTTCGAGTATTGGACCGGCAAGCCGGCGCCGGTCGCGGCGATGCGCGAAGCGGTGCTGGCCTCGTTCGCGGCCGACTGAAAGACCTAGAAATTGGGGGCCATCCTACAGAAAGCAGGAATTGACATGCTGACAGGCAAACAGAAACGTTACCTCCGGTCGCTCGCGCACCATCTGACCCCGATCTTCCAGATCGGCAAGGGCGGGACGAACGACCATCTCATCCGACATATCCAGGAAGCGATCGAAGTGCGCGAGCTGATCAAGGTGTCCGTGCTGAACAACAACGACGAGGACCCGCGCGAGATCGGCGCCGAGATTGCCGAGAAGTCGGGCTGCGAGCTCGTTCAGGTCATCGGCAAGACGATCGTTCTGTACAAGGAATCCACCGACCATAAAGAAATCGAGCTTCCCAGGTAGCGACAGGAAGGGCGGCCAAAGCGACATGAGCAAAATCGGTTTGCTGGGAGGCACGTTCGATCCGGTCCACTACGGGCATCTTCTGGCGGCCGAAGCCGCGAGAGACGCGCTTCGGTTGGACGAGGTCTGGTTCATTCCGACCTATCTGCCGCCGCACAAACCGAGACCCGGAGCCGACGGCGCGCGAAGATGCGCGATGCTGGAGGCGGCCGTCTCCGGCCATTCGGCGTTCCGCGTCGAGGAGATCGAGCTGTCCATGGAAGGAATATCGTATACGATCGACACCGTCTCCGCGCTTCGGAGGAAGCATCCCGACGCCCGGTTTCACTGGATCGTCGGCTCCGATATGATTCGCGATCTGCCGAATTGGCGCAAAATCGAGGAGCTTGCGGCGGCCGTCTCCTTCATCGGGCTGGAGCGGCCGGGTGAGCCGAGCGACGACAGCCTGCTGCCGGATTTCGTTCGCGCGAAGCTGACGCGGGCGGAGATGCCGCCGACCGGAATCTCGTCCTCGGACATCCGGCGAAGAATCGGAGAAGGGCGATCTGTCCGCTACATGACGCCCGACGCGGTTATCGAATATATTCAAAGGAATGGCTTATATGAATCTTGACAAGCTGAGAGAAGCGACCCGGGCCCAGATGCCGGACAAAAGGTGGAAGCATACGCTCGGCGTCGTGGAGACGGCGATCGGACTTGCGAACCGCTACGGCGGAGATCCGTCCCGGGCGGAGCTGGCCGCGCTGCTCCACGACTATGCGAAGGCGTGGGCGACCGACCGGATGGAGCGGGTCATTCGAGAGCAGGGGCTGCCCGCCGAGCTGCTGGAGCACGACAAGGAGCTGTGGCACGCTCCGGTCGGAGCCTGGGCGGTGAAGGCCGAGCACGGCGTCGACGACGAGGAGGTGCTGGACGCGATCCGCTTCCACACCTCCGGACGCGTCGGCATGACGAAGCTGGACAAGATCGTCTGTCTGGCGGATTACATCGAGCCGGGAAGAGACTATCCCGGAGTCGATCAAATCCGCGAACGGGCTGAACATAGTTTGGAGGAAGCCCTCGTCGCGGCTTTCGGTTCGACCATCGAAGTGCTGGTCCGGCGCGGCAAGCGCATATTCCCGCTTACCGTACTGGCGCGCAACGATCTCATCGCAAGCAGGAAGATCAGCGACAACAACAATAACGGAGGCTGAGACATGGCAGGAAGCTCGGAACAATTGCTCAAGAAGGTCGTTCAGGCGGCGGAAGAGAAGAAGGCGCACGACCTAGTCGCCTTGAACTTGCAAGGCATTTCGCTTGTGGCGGATTATTTCGTCATCTGCCACGGCAATTCGGATACGCAGGTGCTGTCGATCGCGACGGAGATTCGCAAAAACGCCGAACTGGCCGGTCACCGCGTGCGGATCGAAGGCTTGGACACCGCGCGGTGGGTGCTGGTGGACATGGGAGACGTCGTGGCTCACGTTTTCCATCGCGAAGAGCGCGAGTACTATCATCTGGAGCGTCTGTGGTCGGACGCGAAGGCAGTGGAGCTCGTATGAACCTGACCGCCGGAACGGTGCAAGATTTGCATGTTCGAAGAGAGGTGCCGCCTTACGGCTGGTTTCTCGGCTTCGGCGCGGAGGACGGTCCGGAGGTGCTGCTGCCCTACGGAGAGGCGGCCGGCGCACGTCCGGAACCGGGCACGAACGTCGAGGCTTTCCTGTTCCACGACGACAAGGAGCGGATTACCGCCACGCTGCGCCAGCCGCTTATCCGGCTGGGAGAGCTGGCAAGGCTCACGGTGGCGGACTTTCACCCCAGCTTCGGTTTTTTTCTGGAGATGGGCATCGGGCGGCAGCTTCTGCTGCCTCTGAAATCTTTTCCGGCGGAGCGCAAGAACGTATGGCCCCAGACGGGGGACGAGCTGTTCGTCGTCATGAAGCACGATAAGGAAGGCCGCATGCTGGCCCGGCCGGCCAAGATCGACGATTTCGCGCCGCTCGTGTTCCGGGCCCCGGCGTCCTGGAAAAACCAGTGGCTGGAAGGCTGGGTGACGGACGTATTCAGAGACGGCGTATTCGCGCTTGTCGACGGAGGCGTTCTCGGTTTCGGAGCGCTCGGCTACATCAACGAGGGAGCGATGGTTCATCCGCTTCGCATCGGGCAGAAGTTCCGCGCGCGCGTGACCCAGGTCCGCGAGGACGGACGGGTTTCGCTCAGCGTCAAGGCGACGAAGGAGGTCGGCCGGCTGGAGGACGCGGACCGGATTTTGGCTTTTCTGAAGGCGCGTCCCGGAGGGGCGATGCCCTATTCGGATCAGACGAGCGCAGAGGACATCCAGCGGCGGTTCCAGATGAGCAAATCCGCCTTCAAGCGGGCGCTGGGCAAGCTGATGAAGGACGGTCTGATCGAGCAGAAGGGCAATTGGACGCACCTGAAGACTGCGGACGAGCCGGCCGGCGACGACGGTTAGTCCGGCCAAGCTCTCCCCCGCAATCGCGCCGTTGGGCTCTATTATCAACCTAAGACTGGAGTTGCCGCCATGCGCACATATCGTCAATTCGCGGGCATTTACGACCGGCTGATGGAGGAGATGCCGTATTCCGACTGGCTGAGCTTCGCCCGCCAATGCTGGGATCGCTACGGCATACCGCAGACGGTCGTCGATCTCGGCTGCGGCACGGGCAATCTGTCGATCCCGCTCGCCCGCTCCGGCTTTCGCGTGTTCGGCATCGACATTTCCTCGGAGATGCTGGCGGTGGCCCGCGGCAAATGGGACGATCCGCCCGCGTCCGGCAACGGCCGCGACAAGCTGGGGACGATCCGCTGGCTGCAGCAGGATATGCGGGACTGGGAGCTGCCCCATCCGGCCGACGCCGTCATCAGCTTCTGCGACTGCCTGAACTATTTGACGGAGCCGGAGGACGTCTCGGCGACGATTCGGCAGACTTATCGGGGGCTGGCGCCCGGCGGACTGTTCCTGTTCGACGTTCATCCGCCGCGGCAGCTGGAGCGCTACGCGCAGGAGCAGCCTTTCGTTTACGACGAGCCGGACGTGGCGTATTTGTGGACGAGCGACTACGACGAGAAGCGGATGGAGATCGAGCACTCGCTGACGTTTTTTATCCGGGAGGAGCAGCTTTCCTCGGGCGCGGGCGCGCTGTACAGCCGGTTCGAGGAATCTCACGTGCAGCGGGCGTACGATCCCGACTGGATCGCCGGGGAGCTGGAGCGAGCCGGCTTCGAGCTGCTGCATCGCGTCGCCGATTTCCGCTGGGACAAGCCGAACGCGGAATCGGAAAGGCTGTTTTACGTAGCCCGCAGGCCGGAATAAAAGGAGGGGCTGCCCCCAAGTCGAAGCGGTTGGCCCATCGAACCCGCCGACTTGGAGGCAGCCTCTTTGCATGCTGCCTCCTTAGGCGGCACAGCGGTAAAACTTTGGGCGGCAAGCGATACGGCGGCTATAAGAGTACTTTTAGGAAGCGTCCTTCTCTCCGGCAGGCTCGAGCTTGCTCGGCCAGAACGCCCGGCGGCCGAGCAGCAGGGTGATCGCCGGCACGAGGAACGGTCGCACGACGAACGTGTCGAGCAGCACGCCGATCGCGGTAATCGTCCCGAATTGCACGAGCACCTGGATCGGCAGCGTCGCAAGCACGGCGAACGTTCCGGCAAGAATGAGCCCCGCGGAGGTAATGACGGCGCCCGTCTCGCCGACTCCTTCCTTGATCGCCTGCTTGAGCGGCATTTTTTTTCTTTTTTGCCAAATGCTTGAGATCATGAAGATGTTGTAATCTTCACCCAGCGCGACCAGGAAAACGAACGAATACAGCGGTATCGCTCCCTGGATCGCCTCCGCCCCCATCCCGTAATGAACGACCAGCCAACCGAGGCCCAGCGCGGAAAAGAAGGAAAGGATGACGGTAAGCACGAGATAAGCGGTCGCGACGACGGAACGAAGGTACAAAAGCAGAAGCAGAGAAATCAGCCCGATCACGATCGGAATAACGAGCCGCGTATCCCGTTCTCCAGTCGCCCTGTTATCGTATTGCTCTGCCGTCTGTCCGCCGATCCAGACGCCTTCTTCCGGATTGGCGACGCCGGATTCCGCCAGCGTACGCTCCGCGATCGCCCTCAACTCCGGAATACGGTTCATCGCTTCAACGGAATACGGATTAAGCTTGAATTGAACTTCGTATGCGACGATATTCGGGTTCGATCGACCTGTCTGCGGTTCGGACACGACGTCGACGTAAGAGAGATCCGCCAGTTTCGGGGCCAAATCGACGGACCGGCCCTGCGTGTCGACGATCACCTTCGCCGGGGCAAGCTCGCCAGGAGAGAACTGCTCGCCGATGGAGGCGAACCCTTCCCTGGATTCCATATCCTCCGGAAAAGACGACAGAAGGTCGTAAGTGAATTTCATTTGCGGCGCCACGGCGGCCAGTCCTCCGAGAAGCAGCGTGCAGACGATAAGCACGGACCACGGCTTGTCGGTCACGATTCTGCCAGCCCAGTTGCGAGGCTCCTTGGGGGCGGCGGGCGCCGGCTTGCCTTTGCGAGCGGCGCGCTCCCGCTGCATTTCAGGCGTTCTGGGCACGAACGGATAGAAGGAAGCCCGGCCGATAATGGCAAGCAGCGCGGGAACCAGCGTTAAGCTGGCGATGCCCATGATCAGAATAGCCAAACTGAAAGGCACTGCGAAGCGCTGGTAAGCTCCGTACTCCGCCGCGAGCAGCGTCAGGAGAGCAATGACGACGGTCAGGCCGCTCATCGCGATCGCCCCCGAGGAACCGGCGATGGCGGCAAGCAGCGCTTTCGCTTTGCTTTGTTCGCTTTTCAGCAGTTGACGGAATCTGGAAATGAGGAACAAGCAGTAGTCCGTTCCTGCCCCGAACAGCAGAACGGTCATGATCGAGATTGCTTGGCCGTCCACGACGATCCACCCTTTGCTCGCCATCCAGCCAAGAAGGGGACTGATGACTCCGTAAGCGAAACCGACCGCAACGAGAGGCAGCAGCGCCAGAACCGGGGAACGATAAATGAGCAGCAGCAGAACGAGCACGAGCAGAACGGTTCCGATCAGGAGACTGACGTCTGCGTTTTTGAACAGGTCCGTCGCGTCGATCGAAATGCCGACGGGGCCGGTGATGCGGGCGCTTAGCCTGTCTTGGGAATCGCGGGCTTCGGCGAACGGATCGTATCCGACGATGCCGGCAAATTCCCGCTTAAGCTCCGACACGCCCTCCTTTAGTTGATCCGCGTCCGCCTGCTTGTCGAACAGGACGGGCAGCACCAGCGTGCTGCCGTCTCCGGACAGCTGGCTTTGCAGCGCCAGAGGCGGCAGCGCGTGCAGCGGCGGAACGGACGTCTGGTGCGGAACGGGGGAAGCGGCGAGCTGCTCCGTCAGCTCGCGGACAAGCTCCAGATCGGACGCGGCGAGTCCGCTGCCCTTATGCAGGACGACGAGCGCGGGAATGTCCGATCCCCCGGGAAACTCCCTTGCGGCGACGGCGTTCGCCTGCATGGAAGGCTTGCCGGAATCCAAATCGGGGGAGTTGTTGATTTCCCGGCTGTTCACGGACGGGAGCAGCGCGCTCAGCAGACCGGCCGCCGCCACCCAGACCAAGAGCGTCATCCATCTGCCGCGCTTGCCGGAAACCCAGTTTCCGTAGCGATGTCCTTTGTCGCTCATTGCGAGTATTCCTCCTTCTTTTGATAAACACGCGATTATTGAAAGCTTTCGGGATTTTCGATTTCGGATATAATTTGATTAGAATCGCAAATTAATTATATATACCGGAAGGTTAATTATGCAACGGAGATATTTCCAACATAAGGAGGGGAAAACGATGAGCGCACCCCGCTCCAAGCGCCCCCCCGGAAGACCGAGGAGCGAAACGGGCAATCCCTCGATGAGAGACAAGGTGCTGCAGACCGCCTCTGCCCTGTTTATGGATTTAGGGTATGAGCCGGTCTCGGTCAATATGATCGCCGAACGGGCCGGAGTCACCAAGGCGTCCGTTTACTATTATTTCACGAACAAATCGGTGCTCTTTACGGCGGCAGTAACGGAAATGATGCTGCGAATCCGAGCGGCCACGGAACGGATCATCGAGGAGAACGAAACGTTGCGCGAACGTCTCGTTCGGATCGCGTTGTCCAAAATGACGAAGTCGCAGTCCCATGTCGAGTTCGAAAGCCTGATGCGGGAGGCGATGCCTTCGCTGAGCGAAGAGCAGCGCGCCGAGATCCGCCGGGCGGAAACAGGGATTCACGAAGCGCTGGCGGCAGAATTCGCGAGGGCGATGGAAGGCGGGGAGATTCGGAGAGACCGCCCGATGCTGCTGTCTCATGCTTTCTCCGCGCTTCTGATGATCGGAAGCCGGGAGCGCATCGGCGAAGAGGCGTTCGCCCCCGAGCAGTTGGCCCCGGCCGTCGTGGATCTGTTCTTGAACGGAGCGGGCAAGTCAGGCTTCGAGCCTTAGCGGCTTGACATGAATCGCGGGAATTGGCTATAATCATGGCATACTTTGGCTGTGAAAAGGATCAGTACTCGCATGACGTTACACAGAGAGCCGGCGGATGGTGGAAGCCGGTTAGCGGCAGCGACGAACTCGCCTTGGAGCCTCCGAGCCGAACGCTTTTCGGTCCGCTGTGCGGACGAGGACGACAGGCAAGGCGTGACCTCTCGTTACGAGGCGGAGTGGGCGGACATCCAAGCAGGATAGCCGTCAACTAGGGTGGTACCACGGGAGATTCGCTCTCGTCCCTAGCGACAACGCTGGGGGCGGGAGCTTTTTAGTTTACTGACAAAGGGAGTTAATCGACATGGCACAGGAGCACGGACAAGGCTATCAGCCGCAAAAGATCGAACCGAAATGGCAGAAATATTGGGACGAGCACAAGACGTTCAAGACGACGGAGGACGCGGGCAAGCCGAAGTTCTACGCGCTTGACATGTTTCCGTACCCGTCGGGGGCGGGGCTTCACGTCGGCCATCCGGAAGGCTACACGGCGACCGACATCGTCAGCCGCTACAAAAGGATGAAGGGCTACAACGTGCTGCACCCGATGGGCTGGGACGCCTTCGGCCTGCCGGCGGAGCAATACGCGCTGCAGACGGGACGCCATCCGCGGGAGATCACGTTCGAGAACATTGACAATTTCCGCCGCCAGATCAAGTCGCTCGGCTTCTCCTACGATTGGGACCGCGAGTTCAGCACGACCGATCCGGATTATTACAAGTGGACGCAGTGGATTTTTATCCAGCTGTACAAGAAAGGGCTGGCCTACGTCGCCGAAGTTCCGGTGAACTGGTGTCCGGCGCTCGGCACCGTTCTGGCGAACGAAGAGGTCATCGACGGGCTGAGCGAGCGCGGCGGCCATCCGGTCATCCGCAAGCCGATGCGCCAATGGATGCTGAAGATTACGGAGTACGCGGAAAGATTGCTGGAGGATCTGGAGGAGCTCGACTGGTCCGAGAGCATTAAGGACATGCAGCGCAACTGGATCGGCAAGTCGACCGGCGCGGAAGTGACGTTCGCCATCGACGGCCACGACGCGGCGCTGACCGTCTTCACGACTCGTCCGGACACGCTGTTCGGAGCGACGTATTGCGTGCTGGCTCCCGAGCATGAGCTGGTCGCCAAGATCGTGACGCCCGAGCAGAAGGAGGCCGTCGACGCCTACGTCGAGCAGGCGGCGCGCAAGAGCGATCTCGAGCGGACCGATCTGGCCAAGGACAAAAGCGGCGTGTTCACGGGCGCCTACGCGGTCAATCCGGTCAACGGCGTCCAGGTGCCGATCTGGATCGCCGATTACGTGCTCGGCGGCTACGGCACCGGCGCGATTATGGCCGTTCCCGGCCACGACGAGCGGGACTGGGAGTTCGCGAAGAAGTTCGGCCTGCCGATCGTGGAAGTCGTCGCCGGGGGCAACGTCGAAGAAGCGGCGTATTCGGGCGACGGCAGGCTGGTGAATTCCGATTTTCTCAACGGAATGACAACGGCGGACGCGATCCGGGCGATGATTGCGCATCTGGAGAAGGAAGGCAAGGGCAGAGGCAAAGTCACGTACCGGCTGCGCGATTGGCTGTTCAGCCGTCAGCGCTATTGGGGCGAGCCGATTCCGGTGCTGCATTACGAGGACGGCACGATGGACACGATCCCGGAGGAGGAGCTGCCGCTGCTGCTGCCGGACGTGGACGCGATTCAGCCTTCCGGCACGGGAGAGTCTCCGCTGGCCAACGTAACGGAATGGGTGAACGTCGTCGATCCGCGCAGCGGCCGCAAGGCTCGCCGCGAGACGAACACGATGCCGCAGTGGGCGGGAAGCTGCTGGTACTACCTGCGCTTCATCGATCCGAAGAACGACAAGGAAATTTGCTCGCCGGAGAAGCAGCGGGAGTGGCTGCCCGTCGACCTGTACATCGGCGGCGCGGAGCATGCCGTTCTGCACCTGCTCTATGCGCGCTTCTGGCACAAGGTGCTGTACGATATCGGCGTCGTCAGCACGAAGGAGCCGTTCCACAAGCTGGTCAACCAGGGGATGATTCTCGGCACGAACAACGAGAAGATGTCCAAATCCCGCGGCAACGTCATCAATCCTGACGACATCGTGAACGAGTTCGGCGCCGATACGCTGCGGATGTACGAGATGTTTATGGGTCCGCTGGAAGCGACGAAGCCGTGGAATACGAACGGGGTGGAGGGCGTATTCCGCTTCCTGGGCCGAGTCTGGCGACTGTTCGTCGACGACAGCGGCAGCCTGAATCGCAAAATCCAGGACGCTCCGGGCGACGACGCGTTTCGCCGAGTCTGGCACAAGAGCCTCAAGAAGATCGGCGACGACTACGAAGGCCTGCGCTTCAATACGGCGATCAGCCAGATGATGATCTTCGTCAACGAGGCGTACAAGACGGAAGCGCTGCCGAAAAAAGCGATGGAGGACTTCGTGCAGATGCTGTCCCCGATCGCTCCGCATATCGCGGAAGAGCTGTGGGAGAAGCTTGGCCATTCCGGCTCCGTCACCTACGCGCCGTGGCCGGAGTACGATCCTTCGCTTACGGTGGATTCGGAAGTCGAGATCGTCGTGCAGGTGAACGGCAAGATCGCAGAGCGTCTGATGATCGCCGCCGATCTGGACGAAGCGGGGATGCAGGCCAAGGCGCTCGACTCCGCGAAGGTTCAGGAGCTGATCTCCGGCAAGACGATCCGCAAAGTGATTGCGGTCCAAGGAAAGCTGGTCAACATCGTCGCCAACTAAGTCCGCACGGCCGGAACCGGCTGGGAAGCCGGGGCCCACCCCGCAGCGGCGGCATGGGGGAGCCCGTCCGTCCGCCGCTTATCGAACGATCGCAGCGCGAAGCACGCGCCGCTTGACTCCGTCTGTATGGACGGAGTCGGGCGGCGCTTTGTTTTTCCCGGACCGCCCCCGCCTGCATGGCGGCTCCTAGCCAGTCCCTTATGTATGCCGGACCCCTCCGCCCCGCGGCTAAGTGCGCTCGCGGGGAAACAGGGAGGAGTCGACGCGGTCGAGATCCTCTGCGAATTTCTCGTGGGTCGTGTACAGCACTTGCAGGAATGCGCCGCGGGTCGACTTGCGCAGCGATTCCAGGGCGGCTGCCGTAATCCCGCCGGGCACCGACACTCTCGCTTGCAGCTCGGCCGGGGTGCAAGGAAGCTCCAGCATAAGCCGCGCGGTGCCGAGCATCATTTCGCAGGCGAGGGCGGTCGCCGTTTGCCGTTCCATTCCCGCGGTAAGCACGGCTGCGTCCACGAACTGCTCGAGCAAATACGCCAGGAAAGCCGGGCCGCAGCTGGACAAGTCCGACGCGACGCGCACCTCGTCCTCGGAGACGCAGACCGGACGGCTGATCGAAGAGAACAGCTCCCAGAGACCGCGCTTCTCCTCTTCCGTCAGCCGGGTTCCCCACATGACGAGAGAAGCCCCGCTGCCGACGGCGTTCACGACGCTGGGGATGATTTTGGCGACCTTGGCGGACGTCAGCTCTTCGAGGGCCGAGACTTTGACGGGGCTCGTAATCGAGATCACGACCTGACCGGCGGTCAGCACCGGGGCAATCTCATCCAGCACGCTTCTGAAGTCCAGCGGTTTCACGCACAGAAACAAGTAATCGGCCCCGATCGCGGCTTCGCGGTTCGAAGCGGCGACATGAAGGCCGGGATATTGCTCGGCCAACGCGAACAGCTTGGCTTTCGTTCGGGAGCTGACGACGATGTCGTCCGGCCGCATCGCGCCGGCGCGTACGAAGGCTCCCACCAATAAGCTTCCCATACTCCCCGCACCGATGAAGCCGATCTTCATCCTGGTCCCTCCTACAGAGAACTCGCCTTGGTCGGCGTTCGAACGTTGCGGCCTGGCGGCCGCCGATCCGAAGGAAGACGGCTGACGTCAGGCTTGCATTCCATTGTATGAACGCTTGCTTGGACGTCATGAACGTTTTTCATATATCTATGCCAAAAAAGAAACGGAGGATACAGGAGAATGAATAAAAATAACAGGCTCCCCTTTCGTATGGCTCTTGCTCTGACGCTGCTCGCCATCGGAATCGCCGTCCTGGCCGCCGCTCTGCTCGGCAGTTCCGGGAAGGAGGCGATCCCGGGGTGGACGCCCGTGAACGACGCGCTCCGGACCGCGTTGGAGCAGGCGCGGCTTCCGGGGGGACAGGACGATTCGGCGGCGCCAGGCTCGCAGCCGGAGCGGAAGACGGCCCCGCTCTCGGAGCCGCAGCCGGATCAGCCGCCAGGCCCGGCGTCAGACCGGCAGTCGCCGGACCCGGCGGCCGGCCCGGGGCAGAGCCCGGCGTCCCCGGAGCCGGCCGGATCGCCGGCCGAGTTCTCCCCGGAGGATCCGGCGCCGCCGGCAGCGCCTTCCGGGACCGAGGCCGGCACTTTGGATCTGAACCGGGCGACCGAGGCCGATCTCGACGCGCTGCCCGGGATCGGCCCCGCTAAGGCGAAGGCCATTCTCGCCCACCGCGACAAGATCGGCGGGTTCCGCCGGGTGGAACAGCTGCTGGACGTCAAAGGAATCGGCCCTAAAGTATTCGAGCGTCTGTCCGTTCTCGTTCATGTCGGAGCCCGAGAATAATTACCGAATATCCGCTTTTCCTTTGGCAGTAATTATGAGAGAATGAGAGGGAAATCGATCTTATTTCACTATTTTTGTATCGGGAGGTTCAATTCGAATGAGCAATGAATCGTATTCTCTGGAAACGCTTGCGGTGCATGCCGGTCAACAGATCGACCCGTCGACGATGTCCCGCGCGGTTCCGATTTACCAGACGACATCCTATGGATTTCGCGATACGGACCATGCTGCGAACTTGTTCGCTCTGAAAGAATTCGGAAATATTTATACGCGCATCATGAACCCGACCTCGGACGTATTCGAGCAGCGGGTAGCAGCGCTTGAGGGCGGCGCGGCGGCGCTTGCGGTCAGCTCCGGACAGGCGGCGATTACTTATTCGATCTTGAATATCGCCGGAGCGGGGGACGAGATCGTCTCGTCGGCCAGCCTCTACGGAGGGACGTACAATCTGTTCGCGATCACGCTGCCGAAGCTGGGCATTACGGTGAAGTTCGTCGACCCGTCCGATCCGGACAACTTCCGTACGGCGATTACGCCGAAGACGAAGGCGGTATTCGCCGAGACGATCGGCAATCCGAGGGGCGACGTGCTGGACATTGCCGCCGTCGCCTCGATCGCGCACGATAACGGCATCCCGCTCATTATCGACAGCACGTTCACGACGCCGTTCCTGTGCCGCCCGTTCGAGCACGGCGCCGATATCGTGCTGCATTCCGCGACGAAGTTTATCGGCGGACACGGCACTTCCATCGGCGGCATCGTCGTCGACGGCGGCAAGTTCGACTGGAAGGCGAGCGGCAAGTTCCCCGGCCTGACCGAGCCGGATCCGAGCTACCACGGCGTCGTATACACGGATGCGGTCGGACCGATCGCCTATATTATTAAAATGCGCGTACAATTGCTTCGCGACATGGGGGCGGCGTTGTCCCCGTTCAACTCCTTCCTGTTCCTGCAAGGACTGGAGACGCTCCATCTTCGCATGGAGCGCCACAGCAGCAACGCGCTGGCCGTCGCCAAGTTCCTCGAGACGCACCCGGCGGTAGAATGGGTCAGCTATCCGGGGCTGGAAAGCCATCCTTCCTACGAATTGGCCCAGCGCTATCTGCCTAACGGCCAAGGCGCGATTCTGACCTTCGGCATCAAGGGCGGCGTAGAAGCGGGCAAGAAGGTGATCGACTCGGTGAAGCTGTTCTCGCACCTGGCGAACGTCGGCGATTCGAAGTCTCTGATCATTCATCCGGCGAGTACGACTCACCAGCAGTTGAGCGAGAGCGAACAGATCGCGGCAGGCGTACAGCCGGGCATGATCCGCTTGTCGGTCGGCACGGAAGGCATTGCAGACATTGTGAAAGATTTGGATCAAGCGCTGGCGGCTAGCCAACCGTAATCGGCGAGCCCCCGGGAGAAGATGGGAAGATGGGAAGATGGC
Source organism: Cohnella hongkongensis (assembly GCF_042654645.1). Classification (NCBI taxonomy): domain Bacteria; kingdom Bacillati; phylum Bacillota; class Bacilli; order Caryophanales; family Paenibacillaceae; genus Cohnella; species Cohnella hongkongensis. Next base: position 39,992 of record NZ_JBHSEP010000009.1, read on the forward strand.
AGCCTTGCGCAAAGACTGGGACACCTATTTCATGGATATCGCCTTTATGGTTTCGACCCGCTCCCGCTGTCCGAGACGCCATGTCGGCACAGTGCTCGTGCAGGGGAAGAAGCTGCTCGGCACGGCGTACAACGGCGCTCCGATGGGCGTGCCGGATTGCTCCGAGGCCGGCTGCATGATCGTCGAGGAGTACGAGCCGTCTTCGGCCGACGCTTCCGGGATGATCAAGAAACAGCGCTGCATTCGGACGATCCATGCGGAGCAGAATCTGCTGCTGTTCACCGATAGGGTGGACCGCGAAGGGTCCGTCGTCTACGTGACGGATCAGCCCTGCTGGACGTGCGCCAACATGCTGGCGAACAGCGGGATCGCAGAGATCGTCTACTTCAGGCCCTATCCGAAGGATTACGACAAAGTCGCCGCATTAATGACGCAGCGGGGATTGATCTTCCGCAAGCTGGATGGCTACACGCCGCCCGCGGATACCGAAGTACAGGACGACTTCTAGCAAGCGAAGGGTCGGGCGATCGCACGTCGCGAAAATTCTGAATAGGCTAGAATGGAGGAAGCACCTCCTCGCCAAGCAGCATCCGGCGAGGAGGTGCTTTTTCGATTTTCCGGAGAGGAGGGCAAGGAATGGATCGGAGACCGCTTGTGGCGGTAAGCGGGTGCTGGATCGCGGGGACGGCCCTGCTGTCCCTGTTCCCGGGGAAGGAGGCGATTTGGGCGCTGGCCGCTCTGCTGCTGACGCTGGCTGCGTTGGCGCTGGCGGGGCTCGCTTCCCCGAAGCTGACTCTCGTTTGCGCGGCGGCGCTGCTGCTGGCGCATGCAGAGAGAGCCTGGACGGAGCACCGTCTGGCGTCGGACCTGCCGGCCGGCGTCCTGGAAGAGAGCGGCGGAGCCGTCGAACTGGAGGGCAGGATCTCCACCGTCGTCGAGGTGGACGGAGATTTGGCCGCCTTCAGGCTGAAGGCCGAGACGATACGGATCGGCGCGGCGGAGGAGAGAAGGACGAAGGACGTCGTTGTCGTCAGAATCAAGCTGGCCGATCCTTCCGAGCCGATCGCGGCCGAAGGGTGGAGAAGAGGAGATCGCGTCCGGCTGTCGGGTACGCTGGAGCCGCCCGGTCAAGCCGGCAATTTCGGGGCGTTCGATTACCGCAGTTATTTAAGGAGGCAGGGCGTATTCTGGCAGCTGTCGGTTCAGGGGCTGGAATCCGCCGAACAGGTCAGGGCGGCGGCTCCGTGGCCGATGAAGCCGTTAAGGCTGCTGGACGAGCTGAGACGGGAGATCGGCGGGCTGGCCGATCGGCTGTATCCGGGCGGAGACGCAGGCTATATGAAGGGCTTGGTCGCCGGCATCCGGTCCGACCTCGATCCGGAGCAGTTCGATCAATTCGCGAAGCTGGGACTCACGCACGTTCTCGCCATATCGGGACTGCACGTAGGCGTCATCGTGTTTTTGCTGCTGCAGCTTTGGAGCTGGCTGAGATTGACGCGCGAGCGGTCTCTGGAGCTGACGATCGCGCTCATGCCGGTCTATATGATGATCACGGGCGCGTCTCCTTCCGCTGTCCGGGCTTGTCTGATGGCGATGATCGCTCTGAGCCTGGCTCGCATTCATGCGCTGAAGGACGGCTTGCATCTGCTGCTGGCGGCAGCGATGGCGATGCTGATGTGGAAGCCGGCGATGATCGAGGACGTCAGCTTCCAGCTGTCGTTTATCGTGACGGCCGGCTTAATCCTGTTCGTGCCGGCGCTGTCGGAGCTGATTCCGATCCGGTGGACGTGGCTGCGGGGGACGATCGCAGTAACCGTTACCGCGCAGCTCGTCTCGTTCCCGGTCTCGGTCTACTATTTTCATTCGATGCATTTGCTGTCTCTGCCGGCCAATTTTCTGCTCGTGCCTTTTATCAGCGCCGCCGTCATGCCTCTTGGGCTGGCTTCCCTCGCGCTCGGAGGCGTCTGGCTGCCTCTGGGCGTCGTGCCGGCGAAGCTGGCGACGATGGGCAATCGGCTGACGTTCGGCGTCGTCGATTGGCTGGACGGGTTTATCGGCTGGCGGACGATATGGCCGCAGCCGTCCCTGCTCTGGACGGTATGCGCGTACGCGCTGATGGGGATCGGGCTTGCGGGGCTGAGGCGCCGTTCGCGGCGTCTTCGGCTGAGGGAATGGTGGAACCTGCAGACGGAGCGGCGAGCGGAGAGCTATGAGGGCGGACCGGCAACGGCTCCGCTTGAGGGTACCGTCCCGGGCCCGACGCGCTCCGAGCGGCTCCTGTCGCTGGCGAGACGAGCGGCATTCGCGCTGGCTTGCGCCGCTTGGCTCCTCTGGGGAGCGCAGCCGGCCTGGTGGAATCGTTCGGCCGAGGTGTCCTTCCTGAACGTGGGGCAGGGGGACAGCATTCTTATCCGGACCGGCTACGGCAAACACATTCTGGTCGACGCGGGAGGGACGGTCAGCTTCCGCAAGCCTGGGGACGAATGGAGAGAGCGAAAAGACCCGTACGAGGTGGGGCGCAAGCTGCTCGTGCCGCTGCTGCTGCGAAGGGGCGTAAGCCGGCTGGACGCCCTTGTGCTTACGCATATGGATACCGATCATATCGGGGGCGCACGGGCGGTGCTGGACCATATCCCGGTGCGGGCGGTGCTGTTTAACGGAACGCTGAAAAATTCTCCCGGCGCCTTGGCGCTTATGCAGACGGTGGCCGATAAGCGCATTCCAGCTTATGCCGTCGGCAAGCCGCTCGTCTGGCAGGTCGATCCTTCCGCCGTCGTAAGCGTTCTGTACCCTGTGCCGACCGATTCCGATGCCGGCTCGCCCGTCCGGTCCAGCGAGGACCAGAACGATCGAAGCGTCGTGCTGCTGGCCTCGTTGTACGGGCGCCATTTTCTGCTGCCGGGGGATCTGGAGGCGCGGGGCGAGAGCGAAGTCGTCGACGCCGATTACGCCGCCGGGGAAGGCGGCGAAGACGGCAGCCAAATCGTCGTCGACGTGCTTAAGGCCGGCCATCACGGCAGCAAGACGTCGACGACCGGCTTGTGGGTCGATTACTGGCAGCCTCGCGAGACGGTCATCTCCGTCGGCCGCAACAATCTGTACGGCCACCCGAATCCGGACGTGCTTCGGCGTCTGGAGAAGGCGGGCAGCTTGATCTGGAGGACGGACACGGACGGAGAAATTCAGTATCGCATTGCGCCGGACGGCGCAATGCGGCGAAGAACGCTGTTCGCGGCCGGCTCCGGGGAATCCTAAGGCTCGGGAACGTAGCGAATGCCGGCCGCGACCGCCAGCAGAAGAGGCTGCGCGATCTCCGCGCTGTCGGCTGCATAATGCAGGGCGACGAAGACAGGCCGGTCCAAGACCCAGTCGATCAGAAAATAGTCGATGCGATCGTGCTCCCGGCCCTCCCGGAATTCCTTGCGCGCTCGGTACAGCCTCGATTTGATCGTGTCTCTGGCTTGCTCCCGGTCCCTCGTCAGCACGAAGGCGTATTTCCAGACATCGTCGCCGTAGCGGTCCATCAGCATTCTGAGCCCGGCCCCGTCGACCGAATCCATATGCCTCAAATAATCGGGCTCCACGCGATCACCTCCACTCTAATAGACCGATGAAGACGGGTTCTGGTTCCGTTTATCCAACAGAAAACATGTGACTTTTCGTGCATTTTTGCTAGACTTAGAGAGTATGGATAACTATTTACCGAAAATCCCACGGGGGGATTGCAACCTTTATTCGGACAGCTGCGTCTGTGAAGGTGCAGGGGAGGAGGATCTTCTGTGGTGGAGCCGGCTCTGATCAAAGCCGCACAAGCGGGCGACCGGGAAGCTCTCGTTACGCTACTCCGCGAAATCGAGAATCAAGTGTATCGCACCGCCTACTATTTGCTGAACAACGAGCAGGATGCGCTCGACGCATCGCAGGACGCGCTGATTCGCATATATACCAAAATCGGATCCTACGAGGAAAAGGCGCAGTTCCGCACCTGGGTCCAGCGAATCGTCACGAATATCTGCATCGACAAGTTCCGGCGCAAAAAGCCTTCCGTCTCCATCGAGGAGCACGAGATGGTTTTCCAGGCGGGGGATAACGTGGAGACCGAAGTTTTGTCCGCGTACGCCGCGGAGGAAATCCGAGAAGCCATCGGTAAGCTTCCCGAGCATCACCGTACCGTTGTCGTTCTCAGGTATCTCCAGGATTTCTCTTACAACGAAATTGCCGATTCTTTGAATTTGCCGCTGAATACAGTCAAATCCTATTTATTTAGAGCCCGGCAGCAATTGCAGGTTTTACTTCATGATTATCAGAAAGGTGGTGTCCGGGGATGAAGTGCCAAGAGGTGATGGAACTCATGCAGCGTTACGTTGACGGCGACTTGGATCAGCAAGAACAATCGCTCATGATGGAACATGCCCGTCAATGCTCGGATTGCGCCGCCATGCTGGCCAGACTGCAGAAGCTGTCAAGCGAGCTGGAGCAGCTTCCGCGCGTCGTGCCGAAATTCAGTATCGTAGATTCGATACTTCCGGAGCTGGAACGTCTGCATGCGGCCGGCGCGGTCGATGGGACCGACGAAGGCGCCGCTGCCTCCGCCTCATCGCCGGCGCCGGCCCGTTCGGCTCGTCCCGCGCGACTCATTCGCAGAATGTCGGGCGTCATTGCCGCCGGCGTCGTCGTCGGCCTGCTTCTGTTCGGCAATCCCGGACAGTGGCTGGCGCCCGGCGGCAGCCACAATGCGTCGATGCCGGATTCGGTCGCGAAGCAGGAAGCGGCTTCGGGCGCCAGCCTGTTCTCCGTGCCGGGAGCGGAGGACGAGATGCTCATGCACGATCAGTCGGCCGAGGCCCTGGAGAAGCGTTCGATCGCCAACGAATCCGGTCAGCCGGAAGCTTCGATGGAAGCGAGAGACTTCGCGCCCGAGGAGGGCCAAGTCGGCAAGCAGGGCGAGGTAGACGAACAACCGGTATCGGGCATGTCGCTGACAGGGGGGGCTGTCGTGTCCCCGGACGGCAAGTGGAGAGCTGTCGCGGCGGAGGAAGGGACGTTCCGGGTGTACGGGATCGACAATGACGAGCTGCTGTACAGCTCCCCGCCCAGGGAAGGCAGCGTCGGCCTGCTGACCTGGAGTGAGGACGGCACCGTCCTGTACTTTACCGTTACCGGGACGGACGGCCGCTCGTCGGAATGGCAGCTCGACATGGCGACGTTCTCGGAATCCCCCAGATAACCGGCGGCTTTCGCGGCTGTCACCCGACCGGGCCCAGCCGCGTATAGTATAGGAGAAAGCCGACGATCGTCTCCGGACTATCGTCACGCTCGTTCGCGCCGGTACCATGGGCCGGCCGGCGGACGTTGATATAGATGTCCGAGACAGAGGGATCGCGCCTCGAATAGAGGTGCGATCCTTCTGTCTTTTGTTGTACAATACATAAGGGAGTTCCAAATTCCGCTCCCGGATCGCGCTTGACGGCATTCCGGGGGAGGATTCGAACGGAGCCAGTTCAGCATAGCGAGGAGCGGCAGGATGGACGCCAAGCAAGCTTTTCGATCGATCAAGCAGGACCGGGTCTCGCCCGTGTACGTGTGCTGCGGAACCGAGTCCTATCTGATGAACGAGTTTATAGAGCGGCTGCAGGAACGGCTCGTGCAGCCCGAACACAGAGAGATGGCGATCGTTCGCTTCGATACCGGGGATACGCCTATCGACACGGTCGTCGACGAGGCCGAGACGCTTCCGTTTCTCGTGCCGAGCAAGCTCGTGCTCGTCCGGGATCAGACGCTGTTCGCTGCGGGCAAGGAGTCGGCCAAAGTCGAGCATCGTCCCGAGAGGCTGCTCGCCTATCTGGAGCAGCCTCTCGATTCGACGGTGCTCGTGTTTATCGTGCCGCAGGAGAAGCTTGACGAGCGCAAAAAGACGGTGAAGGCGGCCAAGGCCAAAGATTACGTCGTGTCGTTCGCCTCCTTGCAGCCGGAGGAGCTGCTGCGCTGGCTGATCAAGCGCGCGGAGAGCCAGGGCCGCTCCATGGACGGCGCGGCCGCGGAGGAGCTGCTGCGGCGCGCGGGAACCGATATGCGCGCGCTGGCGGCGGAGACGGACAAGCTGTGCCTGCATGCGGGCCAGGGAGGCGCCGTGTCTCTGTCGTCGGTTCGCTCGCTTGTTCCGATGGCGACGGAGCAGAACGTCTTTAAGCTGACCGAGGAGCTGGCCGCCTTGCGTACGGCCGAAGCGATCGCGCTGTATCACGATTTGCTGAAGCAGCGGGAGGAGCCGATCAAGCTGACGGCGCTGCTTGTCCGGCAGTTTCGCAACATGCTGTACGTCAAGGAGCTCGGAGCGCAGGGCTATTCTCCCCAGCAGATGGCCTCCCAGATCGGGCTGCACCCTTACGCGGTGAAAATAACGAGCGAGCAGGCTCGCAAGTTCAGCCTCGAGCGGCTGGCTTCCCTGCTGAACGAGCTGGCGGAGCTCGACTACGCGATGAAGGCGGGGAAGGTGGACAAGGCGCTTGGCCTTGAGCTGTTTTTGCTGCGAACCGGCTCCCGGGGTGCGAGTTGAGGGGAGCCTTCGACGGGGAAGCGACATGAAAACGAACCAAAAGAGCCATCCTACAAGCAGGACAATCCTGCAGAGGATGGCTCTTTTATGGCTGCCGCTCGAAGAGCGGTCGGCCGCATATGCGTCAGGCGCAGCCTTAAGCTTGCGCGGACAATGCGTTGATTTTTTTCGCCAGGCGGGACTTTTTGCGAGCGGCTGCATTTTTGTGAATGAGGCCTTTCGTTGCCGCTTTGTCCAGTTTCTTCTGAGCTGCGCCGTAAGCTGCTTTGGCAGCGTCCACGTCCGTTCCCAATACCGCTGCGTCGGCTTGCTTAACGGCCGTACGAAGAGCGGACTTCGCCGAAGCGTTGCGCAGGCGGCGAGCTTCGTTCGTTTTGGTACGTTTGATGGCGGATTTGATGTTTGGCATTCTTTTCACCTCCAGATCAAACAGAAGTATTTCTCCACACAACTTGTAACATTCTATCATGCAAGGGGGTAAAAAGCAAGGATGATTTCTCCCTTCAATCGGCAGGAGAAAGGGGTTTCGGAACGCCTGATGGACAAAGACTTATCGATGTACGACGTTCGCACGGATCTGGCTCTGGAAGCGAAGGAGATCGTTTCGGAGAACGCTCCGGGAGCGGATATTCCCGGTTTGTGGTCCGAATCGGAAAGCAAGGACGGCATTACCGTCACCCGTATGGAAATCCGTGACGAGCAGGCCGCGCGCCAGATCGGGAAAATGATCGGGCACTACGTGACGCTGGAGGTGCCGGACATGCGCCAGGGCGACTCGGAGCTGCAGGACAAGGTGGCAACGTCGCTGGCGAAGGAGTTCGAGGCGTTCCTGAAGCGAATCGGCATTACCCCGAAGAACAGCGTGCTCGTCGTCGGTCTCGGCAACTCGAGCGTAACCCCGGACGCGCTTGGACCGATCGTGGTCGACAATATGATGGTGACCCGCCATTTCTTCGAGCTGATGCCGGATCAGGTCAGTCCGGGCTACCGTCCGGTTAGCGCGGTAGCGCCCGGGGTGCTGGGCACGACGGGGATCGAATCGAGCGACATCGTGCAGGGTATCGTGGAGAAGGCCAAGCCGGATCTGATCATCGCCGTTGACGCGCTGGCCGCCAAATCGCTGGCCCGGGTCAATACGACGATCCAGATCGCCGATACGGGCATTCATCCCGGATCGGGCATCGGCAACAAGCGCAAGGGACTGACCAAGGACATTCTCGGGGTGCCCTGCATCGGGATCGGCGTGCCGACCGTCGTGTACGCGTCGACGATCGTCAACAATACGATTCAACTGATGTTCGAGCATATGAAGAAGCATACGAACAACACCGATCCGCTGTTCGGCGCATTCGGCCAAATGGCCGACGACGAACGGCTGCAGCTCGTGCGCGAGGTGCTCAGTCCGCTCGGCCACGACCTGCTCGTGACGCCGAAGGAAATCGACAAATTTATCGAGGATATCGCCAACGTCATCGCCAGCGGCCTTAACGCCGCTCTGCACGAAGCCGTCGACACCGATAACGTGGCCGCTTATACGCATTGACGCGCCGTATGGCCGAGAGAAGGCTGTCCCGGAAGTAGGTCTGCTCGCTTGAAGGAAATCGGCAAAAATAAAGGCGGTGTAGGGGGGGATCCCTGCACCGCCTTTCCTGGCTTTTGATCGCTTGCCGCCTTCTTGAGCCAAAACGCGGGATCCCCGGTACTCCTCTCTCATTCTATCGATTAGCCGTCCCGGTTCTATCATTCCCGATTGTCTCATAGGATGAGATACCTGGAAAAAAGAGAGGGCGCTTCCGCAGGACGGGGCAACGGGAGGGAGAGCAACATGAAAAGAATGAACGTAACGACGGAGACGCTGCCGGGCGCGAGATGGCGCAAAGTGCTCATTACCGGCCGCGCTTTTTTCTGGCTGAGCGCCGGCTCGATGCTGCTGTTCGTCATGCTGGGACTGGGAGGCGTGCTGCAGAACAAGCTGGCGGTATCGCCCGCGCAATCGATGAAGGGGATGGCCGCCTCGCTATCGGGCCAGTTTTTCCGATCGCTGCTGGCGATGGAGTTGCCGCATATGGAGCCGGCGGCGAATTCGCCTTTCGAGGCGGGCCGTATGGCGTCTTTCCTGCTGCGATTCATGACCGACTTGAACCCCGATCAGCCGAAGAGCTTGCTCTCGCTGGAGCTTCCCGGCATGGACCGCGACCGTTCGGTGCTGCTTCGTCCCGGGTCCGGATCGCCCGAAGCGCCGGAAGACCACGGCCCGATCAGCGAGGAGGGACTGAATTCGGATCACGGAGAGCCGGCCGAGTCGCAGGATCCGGATCTGTTTCCGGAGACGGAGTTTTCGGCGTCTCCCCCGCCGTCCGAAGGGGAGGACAAGCCCGCCCCGGACGCCGCTCCGTCGACGGACGGGCGCAAAATCGTCTTCGTCTATCACTCTCACAATCGGGAGTCGTATTATCCGGAGCTGAAAGAGGGGACGAAGGATCCGAATTCGAGCAAAATCAACGTCACCCTGGTCGGCAAGCGGCTGACCGGCCAACTGGAAAAGCGGGGAATCGGCGCGGTGCATTCGCCGAAGGATTATCCGACCTCGATTGAGGGCTATAATTGGAATTATTCGTACAAATATTCTTTGCAGACCGTTCGCCAGGCGTTGAGCGATCACGAGGATCTGCAGTTTTTCTTCGACATCCACCGGGACTCCCAGCGGCGCTCGAAGACGACGGCCACGATCGACGGCAAGGACTATGCGCAGGTGTATTTTATTATCGGACACCGCAACCCGAACTGGCGGGAGAATGAGGATCTGGCCAATCGGATTCACGAGCGTCTGGAGAAGCAGTATCCCGGTCTGTCCCGGGGCGTATGGGGCAAGACGGCGGCCAACGGCAACGGGGAATACAATCAATCGGTCTCTCCTGGCAGCGTGCTGATCGAAATCGGCGGCGTCGACAATACGCTTGAGGAATGCTACCGGACGGCGGACGCGCTGGCGAAAGTCATCTCGGAAATCTACTGGGACAACGAGAAGGCGGTTAAGGCGGACGCGCCGCAAAAATAGGAAGGAGGAGCGTCAATGCGCAGAGATTCATTCAAATTGCTTCTGCTGGCCGGCCTGCTCGGCTTCGCCGTCCTGTACGGGATGGAGCTGTCCTCCCAAGGGATTCGGAACGTTAACGGGCCCCTGGAGACGGAAAGCGCGGCGGATCGGATCGACGAGGGCGGGGACTGGACGCTGCCTGTAGGCGCGGATCGCAGCGGAAGGGAAGAGAGTCGGCCGGAGCCGACGGCGCCGATCTGGGCGGACGGCGAAGAGGAGCCGGGCGTCGCAATTCCCCGTCTGGACCGCGAGCCGGTCGTGGATCGCTTCTCCGGAAGGACGGCCGAGGTGCTGCACGAACTGTCCCGCAACGGGATTCGCATGGTCGTATCCATTTTCAACCGGATTGCGGGATAGACGGGGCGACCGATCCCGCGCTCGCCAGCCGCGATCAGCGCGCCTCCTTCTCCGACAGCCACAGGATGAATTGCAGCAGCAGCGCATCCCGAAACCTCCGGGGATTCAAGCCCGTTCTTTCCCCGATCTGCTCCAGCCGGTACAGCAGCGTATTGCGATGAACGCCGAGCGCCCGCACCGTCTCCGCCAGGTTGAGGTCGCAGGCGAAGAGCGCGCGCAGCGTGCTGCGCATCTTCTCGTCCAGCGCTGCGCCGTACCTGGCCGCCAGCCGGCTGCGCTGGGCGGCGGGGACGCTTTGCAGGAAAGCCTCCGCTTCGATGCGGGCGTAGGGCACCGGGCCTTCGGCGAACAGGTCCGCTTCCCCGAAGCGCAAAGCTTGCCCGGCTTCGTCCCGAATAAGCGGGAGGAGATCCAGTCGGTCTGCCGGGGAGGATACGCCGATCCGGCAAGACAGACCGAGCGCCGTCAGCTGCTGGAAGAGCGAGGACAGGCGGCGAAGGCATTCAGGCTCCTCCAGCCCGAACAGCAGCAGAACGAAGCGGGTCGGGCTGACCCGGCTGACGAGCGCCGCGCCGTCCGGGAGACGTTCCCTCAGAACCGGGAGCAGCGGCTCCCGCCCATTCAACGCTTCAGAGTCGGCCAAGCCGATCTCGGCCGCATGGATCGGCATCCGAACCGGCACGCCAAGCGCGGCCAGGCGCTGATTCAGCAGCGTGTCGTCCGTTCTGTCGTGCCGGAACGCTTCCTCCAGCGCCAACTCCTCCAGCGTTTGCCTCCACTCGTGGCGAAGGCCGAGCATTCGCTGCCTGAGCATCAGCTCGACCGTCATGGCCACCAGCTCACCGAAGGGCTCCACCTTGTCGGGATCGCCCGTAATGCCTACCACCCCGGCCACTTTGTCCTCGTAGCGAAAGGGAAGATTGACGCCCGGCTGCACGCCGCGCAGCTTCGCCACGCTTCCGTCGACGGACACTGGCCGGCCAGTTCGGATCGCCTCCTCGGCGGCGGCATGGTAAGCGCCGACCCGGGCCGGATCGCTGCTGGCCACGATGCAGGCGGAGGTGTCCATCAGATTGATCGGAAGCTTCAGCCGTTTAAACGTGTCTGCGGCGATCTCCTCTGCAAGCTCCTTGCTGAGCATCGGCCTTCTCCTTTATCAACCGCGATTTTTGTATCTATTATATGATAATTAAGTGGAAAAGGCATTTAAATTCAGACATTTCATACGAAGATTAAACAGCTTCAATCCTGTATAATAACGATCACAACGATCAAACAACCGAAATATGCGCCTTGGCGGGAGGCATGAAGGAGTGAGACGGCTTGAAATTCGTCATTGCGATGGATTCCTTTAAGGGAAGTCTGACCTCTCTGCAGGCCGGGCGCGCCGTGGAGCAAGGAATCGCAGCGGCGCTGCCGGAAGCCGAATGCAGCGTGTTCGCCATGGCGGACGGGGGAGAGGGCACGATGGCGGCGCTGACGGAGGCTTTGGACGGAAGAGTCGAGACGGTCGCTCTGTGCGGACCGTTGGGACAGCCGATCAAGAGCGGATACGGCGAAGTGAGGACGGCTGCCGGAGATCGGACGGCCGTCGTCGAAACGGCGGCGATCTGCGGCTTAACGATGGTGGCCGAGCGCGAACGGAACCCGCTGCTCACGACGACGAGAGGGCTCGGAGAGGCGATCCGCCATGGGTTGGACGCGGGCATTCGGCGCTTTATCGTCGGACTGGGAGGCAGCGCGACCAATGACGGAGGGATGGGCATGCTTGCCGCCCTCGGAGCCGAATTCCGCTGCGCCACGGGCGAGCGGCTGTTCGGTCGGGGAGAAGATCTGCGTCGCGTCGACCGGGTCGATCTCTCCGGCTTGGATCCGCGGCTGGAGGAATGCGTCCTGATCGGAGCCAGCGATGTCGACAATCCGCTATGCGGGCCGGACGGCGCTACGGCGGTGTTCGGGGCGCAGAAGGGCGCCGATCCGCAACTGAGGAGGCGCCTCGACGACGATCTGGCCCGCTATGCCTCTCTGGTGGAGGGCGAGCTGCAGCGCCGCGCCGGGGACGGACCGCCGGCGGAGACGAATATGGCGAGACGAGCCGGAGCCGGCGCGGCCGGCGGGCTTGGGTTTGCGCTGCTGGCGCTTGGAGGGCGGCTGGAGTCCGGGGCGAGGCTGGTCATGGAAGCGATCGGTCTGGAGGAGCCTATTCGCCGATGCGACTGGGTGATTACCGGGGAAGGGCGAAGCGACAGCCAGACCGCTTTCGGCAAGCTCCCTTATCAGGTGGCGGGCCTGGCCGAAGCGGCGGGAAAGCCTTGCACGCTGCTGTCCGGAAGTCTCGGAGAGGATGCGGATCGCCTGGAAGCGCGGTTCGCGGGCTGCTTCGCCGCGGTCAGCCGTCCGTCCGGCCTGCAGGACTGTCTGGAGCAAGCCGGACCCTGGCTGCAAGCGCAAGCGCGGCGGATCGCGCTGCTCGTTCGGGCGGCCGCGAGGCGCGGTTAAGTCCGAGCCCCAAGCCTGTCTGAGCCGGTCGAAGACGGCCGGGCCGGGCGCTTGACGCGCGAGTGTCATTTGGCATACAATTAAGCCAATTCCGTTTCAAAGGGGAAATTTTGATGTTGGTAAGGGTTCTGAACTGACTTATTCAATAAGTCGCTAACGATCCGTGCAGGAAGCTGCAGGCCTGGAATACGAAGGCTTGTTTGTCGACGGATTCGAAGCGGCTGGAATAACCAGTGAGGAACCGGACAAGACCGCCCCTTCCGAAGCGATGCATCGGGGAGATCTGCCGCGCTCGTCAGGGTGCGGCTTTTTTGCGCGATTTTGCGGGGATGCGCCCGCCGAATTTCGCCTCTCTTCGTGCTTGATTTCAGGCAGGCTGCGAGCTTGCGCCGATGGCGCATGTCCTCGCGGCCTGTTTTTATTTTCCGATGAGGAGGTAATTCGAATGAGAACGGAGTCACTGAACAAACTGGAGTACCCGCGCGTGATCGAAGCGCTCATGAGCTGCGCGGTCACCTACTTGGGCAAAAAAAGAGTCGAGGAGCTTCAGCCGCTGACGGACATCGAGAGGATACGGCGCAAGCTGGAGGAGACGGAGGAGGCTTCCCGGCTGCTGGTCAGAGGCGCCCACCCGCCCCTTCCTTCGCTCGAGGGAATGGAGACGCTGATGGCCTTGCTGGGAACGGGGTACGTTCTGACCGAACAGGATTTCGGCCATCTCGCCCAGTTCGCGCGAAGCTGCGAGCAGCTCCGGCAGTACATGGCCGCCAAAAGGTCCGATTTTCCGTCGGTAGCCGGCTACGGCATGTCGATGTACGATTTGAAGCCGCTGCGCGAGTCGATCGAGGCGTGCGTCGACCGCGGACGCATTCTGGATACGGCGAGCGCGGAGCTTCACAAGGTCCGCAAAAAAATTCGCACAGCGGAGGAGAAGCTGCGGAAAAAGCTGGAGAGCTTGATGGCGAGGCTGGCGGACAGCCTGCAGGAGAGAATCGTCAGCCGGCGCGACGGCAGATACGTGCTGCCGGTCAAGCGGGAGCACCGCAAGCGCGTGCCGGGCGCCGTGCTGGACGAATCGGCGAGCGGACAGACGGTGTTCGTCGAGCCGTCCGAGCTGGCCGGTCTGCAGATGGAGTTGAACGAGCTGCGCTTCGAGGAGAGCCGCGAGGAGACGCTTGTGCTCGCCCGGTTGACGGAAGAGGCCGAAGCTTACGCCCAGGAGCTGTCCGTCAATCTCGAGGCGACCGGACATTACGATTTTCTGTTCGCGAAGGCCAAGTGGGGGCTTGCCGTCGGGGGCGTCGCCCCGGCGCTCAGCAGCAGCCGCGTGCTCGATCTTAAGGAAGCACGTCACCCGTTTCTGGCGACGAAGCCGGTGCCGCTTAACATCCGCATCGGCGACGGATACCGGACGCTTCTCGTCACGGGCCCGAATACGGGCGGGAAGACGGTCGCGCTGAAGACGGCAGGACTGCTTACGCTGCTGGCGCAATCCGGGCTGCTCATTCCGGCGGCGGAAGGAAGCGTCGTCGCCGTCTTCCAAGCGGTAGAAGTCGATATCGGGGACGGCCAAAGCCTCGAATCTTCGCTCAGCACGTTTTCCTCCCATCTGCGCAACGTGATTGACATTCTGGCTCATGCCGGTCCTTCCACGCTCGTGCTGCTGGACGAATTGGCGACCGGCACCGATCCGGGAGAGGGGGTCGGTTTGTCCATCGCCGTGCTGGAGGAGCTGTACCGGCGGGGCTGCACCGTGATGGCGACGACGCACTTCAACGAGATCAAGGAATACGCCCGCGTCACCGAAGGCTTCCGGAATGCCCGAATGGCGTTCGACGAGCGGACGCTTAGTCCGCTGTATCGGCTGGACATGGGAGAAGCCGGCAACAGCTACGCGTTCGTCATTGCGTCCAAGCTGGGTATCGCGCCGGCCATTATCGAGAGGGCGCGAACGATCGCCGACCGGCTGAAGGAGGGGAGAGGCGAGACGCCCGTTCCTCCTGCGAAGGGCGATGCGGGGCTTGCGATGCCCGCTGACGGCGCCCGGAATGGCAAGGGCGGCGAGCTCGCTTCCTCCCGCCGGCCGTCGTCGAGCGAGTCTGCGCGGCAGGCCGGCTCCGGGCAGGCGGAACGGGAGCTCGCCAGCCGCTGGTCGGTCGGGGACCTCGTGTTTATTCCGCATCTTCGCAAGCCCGGCGTCGTCTACCGGCTGCCGGACGAGCGCGGCAATCTGATCGTGCAGGTTCAGAGGGAGAAGATCAAGCTTAACCATAAGCGGATTCGGAAGTATATCGACAAGAAGCATCTGTACCCGGGCGAGGATTACGACCTGGACATCGTCTTCGAGTCGGTCGAGAATCGCAAGAAACGGCACCTGATGGGCAAGCGTCACGTGGAAGGCCTGAAGATCGAGCGTCCGGGCGAGGAGTAGCTTCGCAAACTCCAGCCGCGCCCCGAACAGCGGACTCATTGATGAGCGGGGCTTCCGCTGTTATAATGAAGTGATCGTCATTCGACGTTATGGAACCGGCTGGAGGTACACATTGGAATGGCAGAACTGTCAATCAAGCAAAGCCACATTCGCAATTTTTGCATTATCGCGCACATCGACCACGGCAAATCGACGCTGGCCGACCGCATTCTGGAATATACGGGGGCGCTGACCTCCCGCGAAATGCAGGACCAGGTGCTGGACTCGATGGATCTGGAGCGGGAACGCGGCATTACGATCAAGCTGCAGGCCGTACGTCTGCTCTACAAGGCCGACGACGGAGAAACCTATTTGCTTCATTTGATCGATACGCCGGGACACGTCGATTTTACGTACGAGGTGTCGCGAAGCTTGGCCGCCTGCGAGGGCGCGATTCTCGTCGTCGACGCGGCGCAGGGCATCGAAGCCCAGACGCTGGCCAACGTCTATCTGGCGCTGGACAACAATCTGGAGATCGTTCCGGTCATTAACAAGATCGACTTGCCCAGCGCTGAGCCCGACCG
The DNA here is from genome assembly GCF_042654645.1 of Cohnella hongkongensis. Classification (NCBI taxonomy): domain Bacteria; kingdom Bacillati; phylum Bacillota; class Bacilli; order Caryophanales; family Paenibacillaceae; genus Cohnella; species Cohnella hongkongensis. Next base: position 55,495 of record NZ_JBHSEP010000009.1, read on the forward strand.
GGTGAAGCAGGAGGTCGAGGACGTCATCGGTCTCGACGCCAGCGACGCGGTGCTTGCGTCCGCGAAGAACGGCATCGGCATCAAGGAGATTCTCGAGCAGATCGTGCAGAAGGTGCCGTCTCCCCAGGGAGATCGCGACAAGCCGCTGAAGGCGCTCATCTTCGACTCCCATTACGATGCGTACAAAGGCGTCGTCTGCTATATTCGCGTCATAGACGGCACGATCAAGGCCGGTACGCGCATGAAGTTTATGGCGACCGGAGCGCAGTTCGACGTCGTCGAGGTCGGCACGTTCATGCCCCGTCCGACAGCCGTTGCCGAGCTGGGGCCGGGAGACGTAGGCTTCGTCAGCGCATCGATCAAGAACGTGAAGGACACTCGGGTCGGGGATACGATCACCGATGCGAGAAATCCGACCCCGGAGCCGCTGCCGGGTTATCGAAGCATTAACCCGATGGTGTTCTGCGGCCTGTATCCGATCGATTCGACCGATTACAACGATTTGAGAGACGCGCTGGAGAAGCTGGAGCTGAACGACGCTTCGCTCCGCTACGAGCCCGAGTCTTCGCAGGCGCTCGGCTTCGGGTTTCGCTGCGGCTTTCTCGGCATGCTTCACATGGAGATCATTCAGGAGAGAATCGAGCGCGAGTTCAACATCCCGCTGATTACGACCGCTCCGAGCGTTATTTACCGGGTGACGCTGACAAGCGGCGAGGTGCAGGAAATCTCCAATCCGGCCGACTATCCGGAGACCGCCAAGATCGACTTCGTCGAAGAGCCTTATGTGAAGGCGTCGATTATCGTTCCGAACGATTTCGTCGGCGCGATTATGGAGCTGTGCCAAGGCAAGCGCGGCGAGTTTATCGACATGCAGTACTTGGATACGAACCGCGTAACGCTGAAATACAACGTGCCGCTGGCGGAGATCGTCTACGACTTCTTCGATCAGCTGAAGTCAAGCACGAAAGGGTACGCCTCGTTCGATTACGAGCTGATCGGCTACCGGCAGTCCTCCCTCGTCAAGATGGACATTTTGCTCAACTCCGAGAAGGTCGACGCGCTGTCGTTTATCGTGCATCGGGACCGCGCCTACAACCGCGGACGGATTATTTGCGAGAAGCTGAAGGATCTGATCCCGCGTCAGATGTTCGAGGTGCCGATTCAAGCGGCGGTCGGCCAGAAGATCATCTCCCGCGAAACGATCAAGGCGATGCGCAAAAACGTGCTCGCGAAGTGCTACGGGGGAGACATCTCCCGGAAGCGAAAGCTGCTCGACAAGCAGAAGGAAGGCAAAAAGCGGATGAAGCAGGTCGGCAACGTCGAGGTGCCGCAGGAGGCGTTCATGGCCGTCTTGAAGCTGGATGAAGATTAAGAGCGAGGAAGCGGGCTGCGTGCCCGCTTTTCTCTATGGAGGGTGTCATGATGACCGTTTCGGAGAAGACGCTTGAGCCTGTTCCCCCGCTGCACCGTTGGACCCCGAAGGCGCTGTACGTTCATATCCCGTTTTGTACGAACAAGTGCTTTTACTGCGATTTTAACTCTTACGTCGCTGCAGGCCAGCCGATCGACGCCTACTTGGACGCGTTGGAGAACGAGATGCGGCTGACGGCCGAGGAGCTGCCGCCGGGCACGATCGACACCGTTTTCGTCGGCGGCGGAACACCCACCGTGCTGACGCCTCCGCAGATGACCCGGTTTCTCGATTCGGTGAGGCGGCATTTTCCGCTGGCGGCCGACGCGGAGTTTACGATGGAGGCCAATCCGGGCACGACGGACTTGGAGAAGCTGGCTGCGATGAGGGAGGGCGGCGTGAACCGGATCAGCTTCGGCGCCCAGACGTTCGATAACGGCTTGCTCGAGAGAATCGGCAGAATTCACGCCGCGCAGGATGTTGTGGACAGCATCGCGAACGCCAGGTCGGCCGGCTTTGCGAACCTGTCCATCGATCTGATGTTCGGCTTGCCGAATCAGACGCTTCGTCAGCTTCAGGACAGCGTGGAGCGTGCGCTGGAGCTCGACTTGCCGCACTATTCGCTCTATGGGCTGAAGGTGGAGGAAAACACGCTGTTCTACCGGCTGTACCAGAGGGATGAGCTGCCGCTGCCCGAGGAAGAGGAAGAAGTCGCGATGTACGAATATTTAATGGAAAGATTAAGCCGAGCGGGGTATCGTCAATACGAGATCAGCAATTTCGCGCGTCCCGGTTGCGAGAGCCGCCATAATACGGTGTACTGGCGCAACGAGCCTTATTACGGGCTGGGAGCGGGCGCGCACGGCTACGCGCTTGGGCGGCGGCATATCAACATTAAAGGTGTGCAGCCGTATATCGACGCGGCCGCGAACGGCCTGCCCCGCCTGGAGACCAGCGAGGTCAGCGCCGACGAAGCGATGGGAGATTTCATGATGGTCGGCCTGCGGCTGAGAGAAGGCGTGACGCAGGAAGATTTCGGCCGTCAGTTCGGCGGAGCCGATCTGGAGGAGACTTTCGGCCAAGAGCTGTCTCGGCTGGTAAAGCAAGGCCTGCTGGAGCGGACGGGCTCTGCGCGCGGATACCGGTTGACCCGGCAGGGCGTGCTGCTCGGCAATGAGGTGTTCGGAGCGTTCGTATGAACGCTCCGATAAATGTCTCTTGAGGGATCGGTGCGGATGTTGTATATTTATTCATACATATTCATTGTCTAGAGAGAAGGAATGGTCATGTCGATCGTCTGCCGTCCCGCGCTGCCGGAAGATATAGAGGCGCTCCACGAACTGATACAAGGTTATGCCGCCAAGGGCATTATGCTGCCCAGGTCCCGCGAGGCGCTTACTCGAAATATCGGCACGTTTATCGTCGCCCAGGATGGAGAGCGGCTCATCGGGTGCGGTTCGCTGTGCCGGCTCGGCAGCGATCTCGTCGAGATTCGTTCGCTTGGCATCGCGGACGGCTACAAGGGGCAGGGCATCGGGAGCCGGCTCGTGGACGCGCTGATCGAGGAAGCCAAGCGTCAAGGGATTCCGAAGGTGATGGCGCTCACGTACGAATCGGTGTTTTTTCAGAAAAACGGCTTTCAGATCGTCGACAAGGACATTTTTCCCGAGAAGGTGTGGACGGACTGCGTTCATTGTCCGAAGCAGCACTGCTGCGACGAGATCGCCGTCGTTCGCCTTATCGGGTCAGCGGAGGGAGACGAGCAGCTCAGTTTCGCCCAAATGTAAGCGAACAGCCAAATCGAGCGGGAACGTCCTTGACATGACCGCCTTCGGTTTGGTATTTTTGTAGTAGTCTTTAGCACTCGACGCATTTGAGTGCTAACGATAACGGGAACCTTTTATTAAGGAGGAGAATCGGATGCTGAGTGAACGACAACGCATGATTCTTAACGCGATTATTGATGACTACATCCGTTCTGCGGAGCCGGTAGGTTCCCGCAGCATCTCGAAGCGCGGAGACGTATCCTTCAGCCCGGCGACCATTCGCAACGAAATGGCCGATCTCGAGGAAATGGGGCTGCTGGAGCAGCCGCACACCTCGGCGGGCCGAATTCCTTCTATAAAAGGCTACCGTTATTACGTGGATCATCTCGTCACTTTAGGCACCATCGGAGAGCGGGACGCACGGTTGCTCCGTTCTTTTTTCGCGGAGAAGATGATGCATTGGGAAGGGATTATCGAGCATGCGGCGACTATTTTGTCCCAAATGACGAATTACACTTCGATCGTGCTCGGCCCGGAGATGTTCAACACCGCTTTAAAGCATTTTCAGGTGATCCCGCTGACGGACAATTCCGCAGTCGCGATTATCGTGACGAATACGGGGCATGTCGAGCATCGGACGATTTCCATTCCGGAAGGCATCTCGATGGACGACATGACGAAAACCGTCAACCTGCTTAACGACAAGCTGTCCGGCGTCCCCTTCTACAAAGTCAAGACGGTTCTGCACAGCGAGATCGCCAAAGAGCTGAGCCGTTACGTGGAAAGGTTCGAAGAGATTCTTGCGCTGCTCGAACAGGCGATCGACGAGAAGCAGGAGCCGAAAGTGTATTTAAGCGGCGCTTCCAACATGCTGACTCAGCCGGAGTTTAAGGACGTCGACAAGGCCAAGTCGATTCTCGGCATGCTGGAGGCAACCCCGCTCGTCCTGCAGCTGTTTCAGTCGCACCCGGAAGGCATTCAGGTGAAGATCGGAACGGAAAACGCGCATGAGGCGATCAACCATTGCAGTCTGATTACCGCGACCTATTCCTTCGACGGTCAGTCGCTCGGCACGATCGGCATATTGGGCCCGACCCGCATGGAATACGCGAAGGTGATCAGTCTGCTTGATTATTTATCCAAGGATATCGCTCAATTGATGTCCCGTTGGCATAAATAAATGGCACTGTATAGCCCCCGAAGCAGGGTGGCACGGTAAGGAGGTGAATCGTACAATGAGTACGAATGAAACGAAGGAGTCCGCAAACATGGATGAACGTCAAGACGAAGTGCTGGATCCGGAAAACGTGACCGAAGCGAACGATTCGACCGTTTCCGACGGCGAAAGCCAGGCAGAGGAGCAGTCGACGGGGGAAAGCGAACGCATCGCCGAACTGCAGCGTTTGGCCGATGATAACCATAGCCGTTATTTGCGCGCCCAGGCCGATTTCGACAACTTCCGCAGACGCACGCAGAAGGAGAAGGAGGAGCTGGCGCAGTATGCTTCAATGAAGCTGATTACGGAGCTGCTGCCCGTTCTCGACAATTTCGGACGCGCGCTGCAAGCGGGCGAAGAGGCGGGAGGCACCGATTCTTTCGCCAAAGGCGTAGACATGATTTTCCGCCAGCTGTCTCAAGTGCTGGAGGCCGAAGGCCTTAAGCCGATGGATGCCTTAGGGCAGCCGTTCGATCCCGAGCTGCATCAGGCGATTATGCGAGTGGAAAGCGACGAACATGAAGAAGGCACCGTCATCGAGGTCGTTCAAACCGGCTATATGCTTAAGGACAAGGTCATACGCCCCGCGATGGTGAAAGTCAGCGGCTAAACAGGCCTCTTAAGATTCCTTCCGGAGCGGAGGAATCAATCGCGCACTTATTTCAAAGGAGGAACACTCAGCTATGAGCAAAGTAATCGGAATCGACCTCGGTACGACGAACTCGTGCGTCGCGGTCATGGAGGGCGGGGAAGCCGTCGTTATTCCTAATGCGGAGGGCAACCGCACGACTCCGTCCGTCGTCGGCTTCAAGAAAGACGGAGAGCGCGTCGTCGGCGAGACGGCGAAGCGTCAAGCGATCACGAACCCGGATCGCACCGTCATTTCCATTAAGCGCCACATGGGTACGACCCATAAGGAAACAATCGAAGGAAAAGCTTATTCCGCGCCGGAGATTTCGGCGATTATTCTGCAGAAGCTCAAAGCAGACGCAGAAGCATACTTAGGCCAGCCGGTCACGCAAGCGGTCATTACCGTACCTGCATATTTTAACGACAGCCAGCGTCAAGCGACGAAGGATGCCGGCAACATCGCAGGCCTCGAAGTGCTGCGCATCGTCAATGAACCGACGGCGGCGGCGCTCGCCTACGGCTTCGAGAAGCAAGAGGATCAAACGATTCTCGTATTCGACCTGGGCGGCGGTACGTTCGACGTCAGCATTCTGGAGCTCGGCGACGGCTTTTTCGAAGTTAAAGCGACGAGCGGGGACAACCACCTGGGCGGAGACGATTTCGACCAAGCGATCATGGAGTGGCTGTCCGGCGAATTCAAGAAAGAGCATGGCATCGATCTGCTGAAGGACAAAGCGGCCGTTCAGCGCTTGAAGGACGCGGCCGAGAAAGCGAAAAAAGAATTGTCCGGCGTCGTATCGACGACGATCTCCCTACCGTTCATTACAGTTGTGGATGGAGTGCCGCAGCACTTGGAGCTGAACTTGAGCCGTTCGAAGTTCGACGAGCTCACGGCTGATCTGGTCGAGCGCACGATGGCGCCTACGCGTCAGGCGCTGTCGGATGCCGGCATGACGCCGGCGGATATCGACAAAGTCGTGCTCGTCGGCGGTTCCACGCGGATTCCGGCCGTTCAGGACGCAATCAAAAAGCTGACGGGCAAAGAGCCTCACAAGGGCGTTAACCCGGACGAAGTCGTGGCGCTTGGGGCTGCGGTTCAAGCGGGCGTATTGACAGGCGAAGTCAAGGACGTCGTTCTGCTCGACGTCACTCCGCTGTCTCTCGGGATCGAAACGGCCGGCGGCGTCATGACGAAGATGATCGAACGCAACACGACGATCCCGACGAGCAAGTCGCAAGTGTTCTCGACTTACGCCGACATGCAGACGCAGGTCGAAATTCACGTGCTGCAAGGCGAGCGCGCGATGGCGAAGGACAACAAGACGCTCGGCCGCTTTATCCTGAGCGAAATTCCTCCTGCGCCTCGCGGCGTACCGCAAATCGAAGTGACGTTCGATATCGACGCGAACGGTATCGTCAACGTATCGGCTCTCGATAAAGGCACCGGCAAAACGCAGAAAATAACGATCACTTCCTCCGGCGGCTTGAGCAAAGAGGACATCGAGCGTATGCAGAAGGAAGCGGAGCTGCACGCTGAAGAGGACAAAGCCCGCCGCGAGCTGGTCGAAGCGAAGAACAGCGCCGATCAGCTGATCTACAGCGTCGACAAAACGATCAAAGACCTCGGCGACAAGGTCGACGCGGGCGAGGTGGAGAAGGCGAATGCGGCGAAAGAGAAGTTGACAAGCGCAGTCGCTTCCGATAACCTTGAACAGATCCAGAAAGCGACGGAAGAGCTGACGGAGATTGTGCAGCAGTTGTCCGTGAAGCTTTACGAGCAGGCTGCTCAGCAAGCCCAACCGGGTCAGGACGCAGGAGCGGACGCCGGATCGGCCGGCTCCTCCGGACCGGCCAAAGATAATGTCGTCGATGCCGACTACGAAGTCGTGGACGAAGACAAAAAATAAGCCGAGTGAGCCGCATACACGGAAAGTCAAAGCCGATTCCCGGCACTGCGGGAACGCTTTGACTTTCCTTCATGAGGAGGTGGAGAGAAGTGGCGGACAAAAGAGACTATTACGAAGTGCTGGAGCTTCCCAAGAACGCCTCCGCAGACGACGTAAAAAAAGCGTATCGCAAGCTTGCCCGGCAATACCACCCCGACGTCAACAAATCCCCGGATGCCGAAACGAAATTCAAGGAAGTGAAGGAAGCCTACGACGTGCTTAGCGACGATCAGGCTCGCGCTCGTTACGACCAGTTCGGCCACCAGGATCCGAACGCCGGCTTCGGCGGCTTCGGAGGTGCCGGAGGCGCGGATTTCGGCGGCGGTTTCGGCGATATATTCGATATGTTTTTCGGCGGCGGCGGTCGCAGAGATCCGAACGCTCCGCAGCGGGGGAACGATCTGCAGTATACGATGACGATCGAATTCAAGGAAGCGGTGTTCGGCAAAGAAACGGACATTACCATTCCGCGTACGGAATCGTGCGGCACTTGCCACGGCAACGGCGCCAAGCCCGGGACCAAGCCCGAGACCTGCTCCGTCTGCCGCGGCTCCGGTCAGCAAGAGGTGGCGCAAAATACTCCCTTCGGCCGTATCGTGAACCGGCGGACTTGCACCGCTTGCTCGGGAAGAGGCACCCTGATCAAGGAGCGATGCGTCACTTGCGGCGGCAGCGGCCAGGTGAAGAAACAGCGCAAAATTCATGTCAAAATCCCGGCAGGCGTCGACGACGGCGCTCAACTGCGGGTAAGCGGCGAAGGAGAGGGCGGACTTCGCGGAGGGCCGCCGGGGGATCTGTATATCGTGCTTCGCGTGAAAACGCACGATTTCTTCGAGCGAGAAGGCGACGACATCTATTGCGAAATTCCGCTGACCTTCACGCAGGCCGCGCTCGGCGACGAGATCGAGATTCCGACGTTATCCGAGAAGGTTAAGCTGAAGATTCCCCCCGGAACGCAGACGGGAACCTATTTCCGCTTGAAGGGTAAAGGGGTTCCGAAGCTTCGCGGTTACGGACAGGGGGATCAGCAGGTGAAGGTGACGGTCGTCACTCCGACTAACCTTAGCGACGATCAGCGGGAGCTGCTGAGGGAATTCGCCTCCAAGAGCGGAGAGTCTACCCACGAGCAGAGCAAAAACATTTTCGAAAGAATGAAACGCGCGATTCTCGGCGAATAAGTCAAAGGCGGCCGTCCAGCCTAATGCTGGCGGCCGTTTTTTGTTGGTTTGCATAAGAGAAGAGCTTGGAGCGGAACCTATTACAATAATTGCTCGAGGACTGACGCTCGGGCAACGAGAAGGAGGGAGGTTTAACGTATGGCCAATGCCAATGAACGCAATCGTTTGCCGGTTGAGAGATCGGAGGATGTCGAGTACTCGGAAGAGCTGGCGGATCGGGACGACCAGGAGGCACTAGAACGCGCGGAGGCAGCCGACAGGCGTGCCTTGGAGCAAGGGGAGTGACGCCGATGGAGATGCAGATGCAGCCTTTGCAAGCGACATTTTCCACCCAAGCTCAAGCCGAGTCGGTTGTCCGAAAGCTGTCCGCGCTTCGCGCCGACCGCTTTCGGCTAGAGAGAGCCGACGGGAGCGCAGGCTCTTCCCCGGGGAGGGAGCCATGGAACGCGGAAATCGGTTCGGAGCTGGGCGCTGACGCCGCCGAATTTACGCTTGCCGCGCTCGTCCCGACGGATGCTTTGGCTCAAGCTCGTACGGTCATCCGGCAAGCCGGCGGCCAGTTGGATTAACCCAGCAGAGGCGTACTCCGGACGAAACGGGGTGCGCCTTTTGCGTACTCTTTAACTTCCCTTTTGCCAGTATCCCCTTCGCTCAGTCTGCGCAGAACCGACGTTTGCCCCGACCCGGCCCCCTCCATATTCCTGTTAGCTCGGAAGACCGGCAACGTTGCCTTTTCTGCTCTCGCGTCCGTACGTCCCCTGCTGCCCATTTTCGTTACTGCGTCCATTATCCCTGTTGCTCAGGAAGACTAGCTGCCGGGGACTTGGTTTCCTGCAGCTGCGGCCATTATCCCTGTTGCTCAGGGGGACTAACTGATGGGGGTTCGGTTTCCTGTAACTGCGGCCCGGTTAAGGGGGCGCTTGGAAGAACCGAAGAGTTGCAGGGAGAATTCAATAGAGATTTGCCCGAAGGGGGGAGGAGAGACTTTGGGAAGGGGGATAGGAAAGGTTTCCTGAGCGAAGGGGATATTGGAGATAGGGAGGACAGAGGCAGAAAGAATCGAACTCGGCAGACAAGGAGGAGCAGCGAACGGACCGTCCTGAGCGAGAGGGATAGCGGAGAAAGGAGAACTAAGAGACGGAGAAGGAGACGAATCTGAGCGAAGGGGATATTGGAGATAGGGAGGACAGAGGCAGAAAGAATCGAACTCGGCAGACAAGGAGGAGCAGCGAACGGACCGTCCTGAGCGAGAGGGATAGCGGAGAAAGGAGAACTTAGAGACGGAGAAGGAGACGAATCTGAGCGAAGGGGATATTGGAGATAGGGAGGACAGAGGCAGAAAGAATCGAACTCGGCAAACTAGGAGGAGCAGCGAACAGACTGTCCTGAGCGAGAGGGATAGTGGGAGGAGAGGAAGTCGAGTTATTTTTGCATCAGGCAAAACAGTGCGTGTATAATGAGATTCATTGAGCTGCGATAAGGAGAGGAACGCATTTGCGCTGGCATGAATTAACCGTTCTGGCGACGGAATCGTCGGAGGAGATGGTGACGCACTATTTGACCGAGCTGGGGGCTGGAGGCGTTTCGGTCGAGGAGGCCTGGTCGCCGGACAAACCGAGGGATACGAAATACGGCGAGGTCTACGATACGCCGACGAACGATATACGCCCGGGGTATGCGGTGTTCAAGGCGTACTTTTCGGAAGATTGCGAGATGGAGCCGATCGCGGCCGAGCTGAAGACGCTGCTGGAGAGGCTGCCGGAGTACGGCTATGACGCCGGGGAGTTCACCATTCATGTTGGCTCCGTTCACGAGGACGATTGGGCGAACGCATGGAAGCAATATTTTAAGCCGGTCGCCGTGACCGAGCGTCTTGTCATCAAGCCGACCTGGGAAACGTACGAGGCGAAGAACAACGAGCTGATTATCGAGCTCGATCCCGGGATGGCGTTCGGCACGGGGACGCATCCGACGACCTCGCTCTGTCTGAAGGCGCTGGAAAGCGCGATTCGAGGAGGAGAGACGGTCATCGACGTCGGCACCGGGTCCGGCGTGCTGGCCATCGGGGCGATAAAGCTGGGCGCTTCCCGGGTGCTGGCGCTCGACCTGGATCCGGTCGCGGTCAAGGTCGCGAAGGAAAACGTCGAGCTTAACGGCTGCGAGAACGAAATCGAGGTAAGGCTCAGCGATTTGCTGGGCGTCCTTCGGGAGAGCGAGGGGGAGCGGCCGACGGAGCGCGGCGTTGAACCTCCTGTGGACCTTGTCGTCGCCAACATTCTCGCCGAGATTCTGTTGCTGTTCATCGACGACGTCATGAATGTGCTTAAACCGGGCGGTCTGTATATCGCGTCCGGCATTTTCAAAAATAAAGAGGCGGCTGTGGAGGCCGGACTGCTCGCCGCGGGCTTCGAGATCGTCGACGTTCTGAGGCAGGAGGATTGGACGGCATTCGTGGCTGGCAAGCCGAAGGGGGAGAGCGAGTGAACTTTTTCTGGTTTCCGATCGAGCATCTGCCGGTCATCATTCTGGTGATGCTGATCGCGTTCAGCGTTCACGAATTCGCCCATGCCTGGACGGCATGGAAGTTCGGGGACGATACGGCATACCGCGAAGGCCGGGTTACGCTGAATCCGCTGGCGCATCTCGACTGGATCGGCATGCTGTTTCTGGTCATCGCCGGATTCGGCTGGGCGAAGCCGGTGCCGGTCCGCCGCAGCAGGTTCAGGAAGCCGCGCCTGATGAACATCGTCGTGACGGCTGCGGGACCGATCAGCAATCTGCTGCTGGCTTTTCTGCTATTGTTCGTCTTTTATTTGCTCATCGCTCTTAACGTTTTCGACCGGACGTCGTCGGATCTGTATCATAATATACTGATTTTCATGAACTACTGGCTGAATATCAATCTGGCCCTGCTCCTCTTTAATCTGATTCCCGTTCCCCCGTTGGACGGCTATCGCATCGTGGAGGAGTTTCTGCCCTTGAGAACACGGATGATCATTCAGGAGAACAGCCAATGGATCATGTTCGGATTTTTAATCGTCGTGTTTATCCCTCCGCTGCGGGACGCGACGATCGGGCGTTTGATGCAGCTGAAGTCGCCTATCCTGGAAGGGATGCAATGGCTGCTGGGACTCGTATTCTAACGCTCGGATCTTACGGTGGCGAAAACAGCCCGAAAGCGGTATGATGAAGGTTGGAGTTTCAAAGCGGGAGGCAAAAAAGAATGCAGCGTTATTTCGTGCCGGAGGCGCAAATGCTGGAGCGGTCCGTCACGCTGGAGGGCGATGACGCCCGGCATGCGGCCGCAGTCATGAGAGCGAAGCCGGGCGACCGGTTTATCGCCTGCAACGGAAGCGGGCGGGATGTCGTCGCGCGAATAACGTCCGCGAACAAGCATCAAGTGGAAGCGGAAATCGTCGAAGAGCTGGCCGGATCGGCTGAGATGCGCTGGCGGATCGACGTTGCCCAGAGCTTGCCGAAGGGCGACAAGCTGGAGACGGTGATTCAGAAGGGAACGGAAGCGGGAGCGGCCGCCTTCGTGCCGTTTCTGTCTCGCCGCACCGTCGTGCAGTACGACGAGCGCAAGGAGGAGAAGCGTCTCGACCGCTGGCGGAAAATCGCCAAGGAAGCGGCCGAGCAAAGCCACCGCAGCATCGTGCCTCGGATCGAGCCGGTCTGTTCGTGGAAAAGTCTTCTTCGGCGTTTTGCCGACTACGAGCTGACGCTGCTGTGCTATGAGGAGGAAGGCCGCACCGGCGTCGGGCTAAGGGAGGCGCTGGCCGGCTTCAAGCCCGGACCGGACGGGGCGAGCGTGCTCGTCGTCGTCGGACCCGAGGGCGGCTTCGCCCCGGAGGAAGCGGAAGCGGCGATTGCCGCAGGGGCCCGGCCGATCGGCTTGGGCAGAAGAATATTGCGGACGGAGACGGCCGCGCTGTATGCGCTGGCATGCCTCGCTTACGAGTCCGGAGAGTTAGGAGGAAATTAACGATGCCCAGCGTGGCTTTTTATACCCTAGGCTGCAAAGTCAACTTTTACGATACGGAGGCGATCTGGCAGCTGTTCAAGAACGAAGGGTACGAGCAGGTCGACTTCGAACAGACGGCGGACGTCTATTTGATCAATACATGCACGGTGACGAACACCGGCGACAAGAAAAGCCGCCAAATCATCCGACGAGCCGTGCGCCGCAATCCGGACGCGGTCATCGCGGTGACGGGCTGCTATGCCCAAACCTCGCCCGCGGAGATTATGGCCATTCCGGGCGTCGATCTCGTCATTGGCACGCAGGACCGGGAGAAGCTGATGTCGTTCGTGGCGGACATTCAGAACGATCGCAAGCCGGTGAACGCCGTCCGCAACATTATGAAGACGCGGGAGTTCGAGGAACTGGACGTGCCGAACTTTACGGAGAAGACGCGCGCATTCCTGAAAATCCAGGAGGGCTGCAACAACTTCTGTACGTTCTGCATCATTCCTTGGTCCCGCGGCCTGTCGCGCAGCCGCAAGCCGGACAGCGTGCTGGAGCAGGCGCGTCAGCTCGTCGCTTCCGGATACAAGGAAATTGTCCTGACCGGCATTCATACCGGCGGCTACGGAGACGATCTGGAAGATTACCGGCTGTCCGATCTGCTGTCGGATCTCGACAAGATCGACGGGCTGGAGCGCATTCGCATCAGCTCGATCGAGGCGAGTCAGATCGACGAGAAGATGATCGCCGTTCTGAACGGCTCCCGCAAAATGTGCCGCCATCTCCACATCCCGCTGCAGGCGGGCGACGACGACATTCTGAAAAGAATGCGCCGCAAGTATACGGCCGCCGAGTATGCGGAGAAAATCCGTCTGATTCAGAAGGCGATGCCGGGCGTGGCGATTACGACCGACGTCATCGTCGGATTCCCGGGGGAGACGCAGGAGCAGTTCGAGAACGGCTTCCGGTTCATGGAACGGATGAAATTCGCGGAAATGCACGTTTTCCCGTATTCGAAGCGGACCGGAACGCCGGCCGCGCGGATGGACGATCAGGTCGACGAGGACGTGAAGCACGAACGGGTGCACCAACTGATCGACTTGTCCGAACGCATGCAGGCCGAGTACAGCCGCCAGTGGGTCGGCAAGGTGCTCGAGGTCATTCCGGAGCGGGACGCCAAAAGCCGGACCAGCGGAACGATCTCCGGCTATACGGACAACTATTTGCAGGTGGAGTTCCCCGGCGATCCGTCGCTGATCGGCAAGCTGTGCCGGGTCCGGGTTACGGAGTCCGGAGTGAACGAGTGCCGCGGTGAACTGCTCGAGGTGCTCGATTCCGGTTCGAGACCGGTAGCCATGCAAGCATAGTTCGCCGGTAACGAAGATTCCACCGCCAAGGCAGGCGCAGGCTCTCGTCTTGCGGTGGAATCTTTTTCGCATAGGCGGGAGCAAGGCGGCTAGCGAGGAGCAGACGAGGCGCCCCGTCCCCAGATCGGGAGATAGGCGAGCGGCAGCGCGATTAAGGAGCAAAGCACGTTAAAAAGAGTTTGGGCGTGGGCGATCTGGGCTGAAGGATCTCCGGGCGCAAGCCAGACGGCGGCGCCGTGAAGCGCGCCGATCAGCGGATAGAAGAGCGCGGCACCGCCTACGTTCAGAGCCAGCTGCGCCAGCGCGACGAATCGGCCGCCGGCGCCGCCGCCAAGCGAAGCGACAAGCCCGGTGAAGCAGGTGCCGACGTTGGCGCCGAGAACGATTGCGATGCCGGCTTCGGGAGGGAGCGCGCCGGCGGCCGCAAGTCCCATGCACATGGCGATGACCGCCGAGCTGGAATGAACGAGCGCCGTCATGACCGCCCCGCCGAGCACGCCCCACAGCAGGTTGTCGTTCGTATGGCGCATCAGCGCTTCGAAGTACCCGTTGACCCGCAGGGCGGGACCGATGCTTTGCAGCAGCTGAAAGCCGGCGAGAAGCAGGCCGAATCCGCCCGCCGCCACGGAAATATAGCGAAGGGCGGTCAATCTTCTCGGGGCAGCGGCGGCGTCCCGCATCTCATTGGCGGCGAAGGAGACGATCCATCCGGCCGCGCCGAAGGCGAGAAAATAAGCGCCGTACCGATGCAGCTGAAGGCTCATCAGCTCGGTCGTCAGACATGTGCCGACGTTCGTGCCGAGAATGATGCCGAAGCTGCGGGCAAAGGTGAGCCATCCGGCGTTCACGAAGCCGATCGTCAGCACGGTGACGGCGGTGCTGCTCTGGAGCAGCGCGGACGCGGCCGTCCCGACGGCAAACCCTCTCAGCGGCGTCGAGGTCCACCGGGAAACCCAGGAGAGAAGCCGATGTCCCGCCCAGCGCTCCAAGGAAGCCTCCATCACTTTCATGCCGGACAGCAGAAGGGCGAATCCGAGCAGGGACGGGACGATCAGTTGAGCGAACATGTTATGCACCCCCTCTTAACCCTATGCGGCGCGAGGACAAGTTTATGATCGGACAAGGAGTGGTTGGCCCATGAGCGGCAAAGCGGCGGTATGGTTAAACAAAAGCAGAAGGCCCCGTCTGGAGGAGGGTCATCCGTGGATCTATGCGAACGAGATCTCCAGAACGGAAGGGGAACCGGAGCCCGGGCAGCTGGTGGAGGTGCGCGACCATCGCGGACAGGCGCTTGGCACCGGATACTGGAACCCGGCCTCGCAGATTACGGTTCGGCTCGTGGCGTACGGACCGCTGGAGCGAATGGACGAGGCGTTCTTTCGAAGCCGATTGTCCCGCGCTCTTGCGCATCGCCGGCGTTTTCTCGGCGAGAACGAGTCCTGTCGCGTCGTGTACGGGGAAGCGGATTTTCTTCCGGGACTCGTCGTCGACCGCTTCGCTGACGTCCTCGTCGTTCAGGTGCTGACGCTCGGCATGGAGGTCGCCAGAGAAGCCTGGCTGGCCGCGCTGATCGAGGTGTTCGAGCCGAAGGGCGTCTATGAGCGCAGCGACGTGGGCGTTCGGACGCTGGAAGGGCTGGAGGAGAGAACCGGCATTCTGTACGGCGAATGTCCGCGGCATGTGGAAATCGTAGAAAACGGGCTTCGCGTGCAGGTAGACATCGAGGGCGGACAGAAAACCGGGTACTTCTTCGATCAGCGGGAAAACCGGGCGTCCATTCAGCCGCTGATGCTCGGCTGGGGAGCCCGCAGCGGCATCAGGCTGGCGGAAGCGCCGTCCTCGGACGGCGCCGTGCGGCTGCAGCCGGTGAACGACAAGGGCAGCGTCGTCACGTTTCCCTATTGGGACGGCGCGACGGTGCTGGAATGCTTCGCGCATACGGGCAGCTTTACGCTGCACGCTTGCGCCTACGGCGCGAAAAAGGTCACCTGTCTCGATATTTCCGAGCATGCGCTGCAGACGGCTCGCCATAACGTCGAGATTAACGGGTTTTCCGATCGCGTGGAATTCGTGGCGGCGGACGCCTTCGAATATTTGCGGCAGCAGGTTGCGGGACGCGAGGAGCGGCAAGCTCGCGCGAACGCCAAGGCGGCCGGCGTCAAGGTGGACACGTCCAAGCCGCTCGTCTCCGAAGGCCGGACCTGGGACGTCATCATTCTCGATCCTCCGGCTTTCGCGAAGACGAAGCGTGCGGTGGAAGCCGCCTGCCGAGGCTATAAGGACATCAATCTGCATGCGATGAAGCTGCTGAACGAAGGCGGTTATTTGGTCACGGCGAGCTGCTCCTACCATGTCCGTCCGGAGCTGTTTCTCGAGACGATTCGGGAGGCGGCCCGCGACGCGGGAAAAATGATCCGGCGCATCGAGTGGAGGGGAGCGGGAAAGGATCACCCGCAGCTGGCCGGCGTGGAAGAAGGGCATTATTTGAAATTCGGCATTTTCGAGGTTCGCAGCCGCAAGGAGCTCTGACCGAAACCCGCCGCATGCTCTCCGATCGCCCGAATTGTTAAGAAAATGTTAGCAACCGCCGGGTGAATTCCGTCCGTTATCGGGAACATTCCTAACGCCTCGGAATTATGATGAAAGAGAGGCAAGAAAACGGAGGGTTGAACATGGTGCACGAAGTGATCCTGTTCGGTAAACGGGCGGTCCCGCTGGAAAACCGGGCGAAAAAATCGGGCAGCCGAAGCCGGTTCCATACGAGAATGAGGGCAATGGCCGACGACCTGGAATTCCGCCGCCGCTGGAAGCACGTCAGCTACATCGAGCTATGGTCGGATGCGGCGATCTTCCAATACGACGACGGCACGAAGTGGTATATGAATATTTCTTAACGGATGCGCACCGCGTTACCGAGCATAAAAAATCGCCTTGTCCTCGGCAGAGGTCAAGGCGATTTTCGATATCGGCCGCTATTCTTTCACGTTGGCGTTGGAGGCCATCTGCTTGTCGAAGTCCTTGACGTAGTCGTCTACGACCTGAACTTCCATCATGCAGTTGTTGACCATGAACTTGAATACTCCGTTGTTGAAGTCGGTGCCGACCTCCTTGTAGAAAATGCCTTCGTATACGTCGCTCTGCGTATGGTTGAAGCAGAGCCGGTAGCCTTCCTGGTCTTCCTTGAGGTAGGCGCGGATGCCTTTCTCGAAGAAGCCGTCCTGATTTTGAAGCTCTCTGGAGACGGATATAATATGAAGATCGACGAAAGGGATCTCGTTCAGCAGCACATTGATAAAGGAGCCTTTCGTAATCTCTTTCCAGCGGCTTTGGGCAGTTTGTCCGATAATGAGCTGCGTAATATTGTTCCTCTTGGCCACTTCGCCGATGACTTTGGCAACAGGGCGGGATTCGTTATATTTTATAATAAATTGTTCGGCGCCGTGCTCCTTCGCCAATTCTTTCCATTTTTCAATAAAATGAATCTTTTCGATATCCATTTCATCTTCTGGAAGCGGATCTACGGTCAGTACATAGAAAGGACAATCCAGCATATTGGCCAGCTTGCCGCCTCGGCGGATTAATCGCTCTCCATTCGGTCCGTAGTAGACGCAAACGAGTATGCTCTCATCCATTCTTCCGTTCTTCAATGTTACGATTCACCTCGTAATAAACTTTTTAG
The DNA here is from genome assembly GCF_042654645.1 of Cohnella hongkongensis. Taxonomy (NCBI): domain Bacteria; kingdom Bacillati; phylum Bacillota; class Bacilli; order Caryophanales; family Paenibacillaceae; genus Cohnella; species Cohnella hongkongensis. The sequence continues at coordinate 72,655 of NZ_JBHSEP010000009.1, forward strand.
ACTGGGGTGACGTCCAGAATTGGATAGAGTCGCATCCGGACATTGAATTCAGAGTACATTTTTTGTTTGGTTCTGTCAATGCGTATAGTGTATACTGTTACTAATGTAGTTACCGTTATCATTATGGCCGTCATTCCGCGAATTGATAAGGAAATCGGGAGGATAATAAGACAATTGCCCAAGGGAATAACTGGGTCTCGGCTTGCCGTGGCGTTCCCAAGAGCCGTCTGCATAAAACACAGTACAAGTAGGAGGTTCCAAGTTGTCGCTTTTGCATTTTGCTGTCTTGCTACCTTTTCTGTACACCGTTTTCGTGCCTCTGTTTTTTAAGAAGGTACCTCGCATTCATACGGGCTGGTTCGTGCTGGCCGTCCCTTTGCTGCTGTTCGTCTGCTTTGCCTCTTATTTTCCAATTCGGTCCGGCGCGGCTCCTGTAATCCATTCCGTGCCATGGATTCCCTCGCTAGGCATTCGTTTCGATCTGCATCTGGACGGTTTGTCCATGATGTTCGCTCTCATTATTTCGGGCATCGGATTTTTGGTCATTCTCTACTCCATTTATTACATGTCCAAAGAGAGAGAAGCGTTACACCATTTTTATATTTATTTGCTCGTCTTTATGGGCGCGATGCTCGGAATCGTGTTGTCCGACAACCTGATCGTGCTATACGTGTTTTGGGAGGCGACGAGCGTATCGTCCTTCCTCCTGATTGCTTACTGGTATCAGCGGAAGAGATCGCGCTACGGCGCGCAGAAGGCGCTGCTGATTACCGTCACGGGCGGCTTCGCGATGCTGCTCGGCTTCTTGATGCTGGGTTCGGCCGCGGGGACGTTCAGCATTCGCGAGCTGATCGGGATGCGGGACGCGATCGCCGCCGACTCGCTTTTTATTCCGGCGATGCTGCTGGTGCTGCTGGGCGCGTTCACGAAGTCGGCGCAATTCCCGTTCCATATCTGGCTGCCGGACGCGATGGAGGCGCCGACGCCGATCAGCTCCTATTTGCATTCCGCGACGATGGTGAAGGCCGGCGTCTATCTGGTCGCTCGCATGACCCCGATATTCGGAGGCACCATGAGCTGGTTCTGGATCATAACCGTCGTCGGCATCGTCACCTTGTTCTGGGGCGCCTTTATGGCGATCCGACAGTTTGACCTGAAGGCGCTGCTCGCGTATTCGACGATCAGCCAGCTCGGTCTGATCATGTCGCTCTTCGGCATCGGATCGCTGTCGCTTCATACGAACTACGAGGCGCAAGCCGCGCTGTTCTCGGGCGCCATTCTGGCCGCCGTGTTTCATCTGTTCAACCACTCCATTTTCAAGGGCTCTCTCTTTATGGTCGTCGGCATTCTCGACCATGAGACGGGAACTCGCGATATTCGCAAGCTCGGCGGGTTGCTGAGCCTGATGCCCGTCTCTTTTACGCTGACCGTCATCGGCGGCCTGTCGATGGCCGGACTTCCGCCGTTCAGCGGCTTCCTGAGCAAGGAAATGTTTTTCACCGGCGTGCTGACGGCCTACCGCCATATCGATCAGTGGGTCGTGCTGCTGCCGATCGTCGCCTGGCTGGCCAGCGTGTTCACCTTCGTGTACTGCCTCGTGTTCGTATTTAAGACGTTCACCGGAACTTACCGTCCGGAGCGGCTGGACAAGAAGCCGCATGAAGCGCCCGTCGGCATGCTCCTCTCGCCGATCGTGCTCGCGACGCTCGTTCTCGTGTTCTTTTTCTTTCCCAACCTGCTCTCCTACACGCTTCTGGAGCCGGCGATGCGGTCCGTCCTGCCGAATCTGCTGGAGCCGGGAGAGGTGTTCGAGGTCAGCATCAAGGCGTGGCACGGCTTTAACGCGGAGCTGTTCATGACCGCCGGCATCGTCGTTGTCGGAACGCTGTTATACAAAACCTACAAAAAGTGGTCGGAAATCTATTATAATCTGCCGCGAAAGTTCGACTTCAGCCACCTGTACGACCAGGGGCTGTCGGGTGCGGAGCGGCTGTCCGCCCGGATGACGAGCTCCTATATGAACGGCTCGCTGCACAGCTATTTGAGCTATATTTTCACCTTCCTTATCATCGTTGTCGGAGGCTCGTTCGTGCTTCAGCAGGCGCTGGCGATCGATCTGGCCACCAATGCGGCCATCGAGCTATACGAATACGTGCTCGCCGCCTCCATCGCGGCGTCCGCCGGATTCGTCCTGTTCGTCAACTCCAGGCTGACGTCCATTATTGCAGTAGGGGCGGTAGGTTATCTGGTCTCGCTGCTGTTCGTCATTTTTCGCGCGCCCGACCTGGCTCTTACCCAGCTTGTCGTGGAGACGATCACGACCGCTCTGTTCCTGCTCTGCTTCTACTTCCTGCCGAAGCTGAAAACGGAACGGGTCCGAATTCGCGTGAAAATTTCCAATCTGCTCATTTCGGTCGGAGTCGGAACGATTTTTACCTTGATCGGGATTTCCGCGCAGAGCACGAACCCGTTCAAGCCGATCTCCTCGTTCTTCCTGAATTCGTATGAGCTCTCGGGCGCCCGCAACATGGTGAATGCGATTCTCGTCGACTTTCGCGCATTCGATACGATGCTGGAAAGCGTCGTTCTGTTCCTTGCGGGAATCGGCGTCTACACGCTGATTCATCTCCGCAAGTCAAGGAGGGATAAGCGTTGAAGTTTTCCGATCTGATCATGCAGACGGCAGCCAAGGTGCTCGTGTTCATGATCGTGACCTTCTCGATCTACATCCTGTTCGCCGGTCATAACAACCCCGGCGGAGGCTTTATCGGCGGCTTGATCACCGCTTCGGCGCTGACGCTGCTCTATGTCGCGTTCGATGTGGACACGGTGCACGAAATCATTCCGATCGACTTTAAGATCGTAGGCGCGATCGGCGTCATGCTGGCGCTCCTGACCGGCATTGGGGCGGTCGTGGCGGACGCGCCGTTCCTGACTCAGGTCTACTGGTACGAAGACCTTCCTCTTCTGGGCAAGACGGGCCTAGGCAGCGCTCTGGTGTTCGATCTCGGCGTGTACCTGGCCGTCGTCGGCACGACCATGACCATAATAAGAAGCATTAGCGAGGATATGTAGCTATGGAAACGTTAATGACCGTCACCGCTGGCGTACTGTTCACTACCGGAACGTATCTGATCTTAAGCAAGACGCTCCTGCGCATCATTATGGGCATGTCTTTGTTCACGCACGGCGTTCATATTATGCTTATGGCGATTAACGGCCTGAAGCGCGGCGCGGCTCCGCTGCTGGGGGAAGAGGCGGCCTCGTACACCGATCCCGTTCCCCAGGCGCTCATTCTTACGTCCATCGTCATCAGCTTTTCGCTGACCGCGTTTTCTCTCGTGCTGGCCTACCGGACGTACAAAGAGCATGGCACCGACGATGTGGAGCAGTTAAGGGGACAAGAAAATGAATAATCTGGTCGTGTTTCCGATAATCACGCCGCTGCTGTTCGGCGTGTTGTTGTTTTTCGTGCGTTATCGCCTTCGCCTTCAGATGATATTGGCCGCGACGGGCACGCTGGCGACGCTGGCTGGTTCGGCCCTGCTCGTAGGCGAGGTTTCCGCCGACGGCATACAGGTGCTTCACGTGGGCGGCTGGGAGGCGCCTTACGGCATTCCGCTCGTGGCCGATATGCTCGCGGCTATCCTGGTGACGATCGCTTCGATCGTGACGCTGGCTTGCTTGCTCTACGCCTTTCATTCGCTCGACGACGAACGCAAAAGAAATTACGCTTTTCCGCTGATGATGATTTTGCTCTGCGGGGTCAACGGTTCGTTTCTTACCGGAGATATCTTCAATCTGTTCGTCTTCTTCGAAGTGATGCTGTTGTCCTCCTACGTGCTGCTCAGCCTGGGCGGAAGCCGGGTTCAATTAAGGGAGACGATCAAATATATCGTCATCAACATCATCGCTTCCAGCCTGTTCGTCATCGCGATCGCTTATTTGTATTCGATTACGGGAACGCTCAACATGGCGCACATCGCGCAGCGGATCGCCGAGTTCGGCCAGGACGGGCTGACGACGACGGTGTCTCTTCTATTCCTAACCGTGTTCGGCCTGAAGTCGGCGCTGTTTCTGTTCTTCTGGCTTCCGGGCTCCTACAGCGCGCCGCCGGCGCCGATCGCCGCGCTGTTCGCTGCGCTGCTGACCAAGGTAGGCATCTACAGCTTAATCCGGACGTTCACGCTGCTCTTCCCGCATGAGCCGCAGATTACGCACGAGATCGTGCTGTGGCTTGCGGCGCTGACGATGATTCTGGGGGCGATAGGCGTCATCGCTTACTGGAGGATCAAGCAGATACTGGTCTATAATGTCATCGTGTCGGTCGGCTTTATTTTGTTCGGGGTGGGCGTAGCTACGGAGGCGTCCTTAAGCGGGGCCGTCTATTACCTGATACACGACATGATCGCCAAGGCGCTCATCTTTATTCTCGGCGGGGCGATTATCAGCATCGCAGGCACGGACAGGCTGCGGGAGATTAGCGGGTTGATCCGCTATCGCCCGATGCTCGGCTGGCTGTTCTTTCTGTCGGCGCTGGCGCTGGCCGGCGTTCCTCCGCTCAGCGGCTTCGTCGGCAAAGTGCTGATCCTGCAGGGCGGCGTAGAAGCGAAGCAGTTCGTCATGGTCGCTCTTGGCTTGCTGTCGAGTCTGCTCGTTCTCTATTCGGTGATCAAGGTGTTCATTCACAGCTTCTGGGGAGAGACGCTCCTCAGCGAAGGCGAAGAGAAGTCGACGGGAAAAGGGGCGCTAGCTCCGAGTCTCATTCTGGCGGCGCTGATCGTCGGTTTCGGATTGGGCGCCGAGGAAATCATGTTCTATGTCCGGCAGGCCGTCGAGCCCCTTATCGATCCGTCTCTCTATATCGAGGCGGTGCTCTCCTAGGCGGAGAAGACGGTTCATTACCGGGAAGGAAGTGACAGGGAATGACGATGCAAATCTTGTTGAATCTGCTGATTGCCATGGTATGGATGCTGCTGCATGACGTGTGGAACATTCTGACCTTCACCATCGGTTTCATACTGGGCTTTTTTATCATCTTTTCGTTCAGAAGGTTTTTTCCGACTCCGTTCTACGGCCGGAAGCTGTGGGCTATCGTGAAGCTGATCTACCTGTTCGGCATCGATCTGTTCCTCTCGAGCATCGCCGTCATCGGCCATATCATCCGCCCCAGGCTGAATATTCAACCGGGCATCTTCAAGATGGAGACGAAATTGAGGACCGATTGGGAGCTGGCCATGCTGATTAATCTGCTGACGCTGACGCCGGGATCGGTCGTCATGGAGATCGCTCAGGAGGAAGGCGTGCTCTACGTTCATGCGATGGATGTGAAGTCGAGCCAGTCTTCGGTCGTCAAGACCAAAAACCGGCTGGAGGATGTCATTATCGAGGTGATGCGCTAATGTTCGATACATTGTTGAAAATATCGATGCTTCTGTTGACGTTTTCCATCGTGATCGCGCTGTATCGCGTCATTAGGGGACCGTCCTTGTCCGATCGCATTCTGGCGCTCGACTCGATCGGCTACAACGTCATCGGAATCGTAGCCATATTGTCCATCGTGCTGGATTCGCAGTCATATTTGGAAACGATTTTGCTGATCGGCATTTTGGCGTTCCTGAGCACCGTCGTGCTCTGCAAGTTCCTGGAAAGGGGCGTCGTCATTGAGCGGAAAAGAAATCACTGAAATCGTCGTGCTCGTCATGGTCATCCTCGGGACGCTGATGAACCTGCTCAGCTCCTGGGGGTTTATCCGGCTGCCGGACGTATACAACCGTTCGCACGCCGCGACGAAGAGCATCACGCTCGGCATTCTGTTTATTTTGCTCGGCTCCTTTATTTATTTTCTGTTCGTTCAAAATTATTTCAGCGTAAGGCTGCTGCTCGGCATCGCGTTCGTCTTTCTGACCGCACCCGTCACCGGGCATCTGATCGTCCGGTCCGCCTACCGGTCCGGCATTCAGCTGTCGGACTCCAGCATTATGGACGATCTGGCCGCAGACTTGGAGCGGGAGAGGAGCAAGGCCGAGGAACCGGGGCAGGACAAGGGGCAAGCTGAACATTCGGAGCGGGATAAGGGACAGGCCGAAGCTTCGGATCATGCGAAGCGAGGGGCCGGGGAACCGGAGCTTGGAGAGAACGAGGCCGAACAGGCCGAAAAACCGTAGGTTCAGACTTCTAGAAGGAGATTCTAGTACAACGTTAAGGAGGACCCTGGCGTTGTCAGGTGGCTTAGTAGAAACCCACCCAAGTTAACCCAAGTTATTTAGATGACTTGGGTTTCTTTTGGTGCGCCGCGCATAACGAAATAACGAGAAATCATGCAAAGTATTCGCTTCACCTGTAAAATAGAGTCGATAGAATAGTTCATCAGAAAGTAGGAGCATTTTCTATGATGAAAAAATGGCTTTTTTTTATTTTAAGTCTAACCGTTTTATATTGCATGATCGGCAGTTTTTTCGTTATGCTTCTAGCTTTGTGGGATAACAACAATGATAGATTTTATGTATTCGAGAAAGATGTATCTGCAGGAGCATTATCGGGACTGCTATTTATAATTTTGCTTGGTGTTTATGTATTTGTATTTAGAGCATTGGCAAAGATCAATCGAAAATTTCTGGTCGGCAGTATTTTTCTAGCTATTCTTTTAATACTTTTTACTCCGACGATTATTAATTATTATCATTCCATTTCAGAAGAGATACAGATTAAGTCGGCTAAGAAGAAAGTAAATCAGAATGTTATTCATATTATGAATCTAATTGCCGAGAATGAATTGCCATACGAGGTGAATTTTGAGGAGAGCAACTTATATTCAAATTTACATTCATCCGAAACCACTTATATTTTTCTGGAAAAACAAACAAATGAGAAAATCAGTCAGTCAGAGATATTAAATTTAGTACATTATCTACCTCTAAAAAATACACGATTAACAATTCGTGAAGCAACACAAGGCAATTACATAGCAATTACATTTAACGGGAATGAAAAAATAACATTTTGCAATCCCGAAGGGACTTGCAAACTAAACAACATTGTTGTAGAGGAGAATTCATGAATATGAAAATGGAAGGGGATAAACAGTTAACCTTTTGTTGCTGTTGGTTTTCTCAAATATGTTACAATACACAACAAGAAAGGGTTATACGGTTGAATAAAAAGCGGAGGTAGGCGCATGACGTTACGGCTAATTACGGGAAGATCCGGAAGCGGCAAAACGCGCCTGTGCCTGGACGAAATCAGGAGCAGGCTGAAGGAAGCGCCGCTCGGACCGCCGCTTATTCTGCTCGTGCCCGAGCAAGCGACCTTCCAGGCGGAATACGCGATGGCGACGACGCCGGGCATGCGCGGCTTCATGCGAGCCCAGGTGCTCAGCTTCCGAAGATTGGCGTTTCGCGTCATGCAGGAGACGGGCGGTTCGGCTGTCGTGCCGATCCACGATAACGGAAAAGCGATGCTTCTACATAAAGTGCTGCAGGCCAGAAGAGAGAGCTTGCGGCTGTTCCGGGGCGGCAAGGGCGAGGCCGGGCTCATCGCCGGCATTCACGAGCTGCTGACGGAGATGAAGCGCTACGGCGTCGACGGCGCGAAGCTGGCGAGCTACGCCGAGACTGCGGCGCGGGCGGCCGACGGAGCCAGGGAGGGCGGGCTGCTCGCGGACAAGCTGCACGATCTGGCTCTGATCTATGGCGATATGGAGCGGGAGCTGACCGGGCATTGGCTGGACGGAGAGGACATGCTGATCTGGCTGGCCCGGGGGGCCCGCCATTCGACGCTGCTGTCCGGCGCCGAAATCTGGCTGGACGGCTTTAACGGCTTCACGCCAGGCGAATTCGCCGTGATCGAAGCGCTGATGGGCGCGGCGGAGCGGGTCAGCGTCGCTCTCTGCGTCGACCGTCCCTATGGCGCCGGGGAGAGACCGGACGAGCTGGAGCTGTTCCATCCGACGGCGGAGACGTCGGCCCAGCTGTGCGAGCTGGCGCAGGCGGCGGGCGTCTCGCTGGAGCCTCCGGCCATGCTGAACCCGGAAGTCGCTCCGAGGTTCCGCGACAACGAGATGTTGGCGTTCCTCGAGCGCAACTGGGAGAACCGGAAGCGGTGGGACGGCGATTCCGCCCTGCTTGACCCGGAGCATCCGCAATGCGGACTGTCGCTGCGGGAAGCGGCGAATCGCCGGGCGGAGGCGGAGGCGGTCGCCCGCGACATGCTGCGCCGGGTTCGGGAGGAAGGCAGCCGCTGGCGGGACATGGCGATTTTCGTGCGCAAGCTGGACGACTATGCGGATCTGCTGAGCGCGGTGCTGAACGACTACGGCATTCCGCACTTTCTGGACGGCAAGGCGGCCGTCTCTCATCATCCGTTCGTGGAGTTCGTCCGCTCGGCGCTCGAATGCGTGGCCGGGGGTTGGCGAGCCGATGCCGTGTTCCGCTGCGCGAAAACGGATCTGCTCGGCACGCCGGAGCGGAGCGTAACGAGAGACGAGGTCGATCGGCTGGAAAATTATGCGCTGGCCGCCGGGATAGACGGCTGGCGGTGGCGGGCCGATCAGGCCTGGCGCCCGCTGTACGGGGGCGATCTCGAGGACGAGCAGGAACCGGTGTCCGCCGAGGGCGAGATGGCGGAGCTGCGCGGCATTCGCGACGCCCTGCTGAAGCCGCTGCTGGCGCTGGAAGAGCGGCTGAAGGCGGCGGGCTCGGTTCGCGAGCAATGCGAGAGCGTCTACCTGTTTCTCGAGGAGACGGGAGCGGCCGATCGGCTGGAGCGCTGGACGAAGGAGGACGAGCTGGCCGGACGTCCCGACCGGATGGCGGTTCATCGGCCGCTGTGGGAAGGCGTCGCCTATTTGCTCGATCAGCTGGTCGAACTGATGGGCGAGCTGCCGCCGGATCTCGAGCTGTTCGCGGGCATGGTCGATTCCGGCTTGGAGGAGCTGAAGCTGGGCGCCGTCCCGCCTTCCCTCGACGGAGTGCTGATCGGCAGTCCGGAGCGGACGAGGTCGGATCGGATCCGGTTCGTCTATTTGCTTGGAGCCAACGACGGCGTTCTGCCGATGCGCATTCCCGAGAACGGCTTGCTCGCCGAAGAAGAGCGGGACAGGCTGGGCGCGGCCGGTCTGCGGCTGGCGCCGGGCGCGCGAAGAAAGCTTCTCGACGAGGAGTTTCTGGCGTATTTGACGCTAACGACGCCGTCCGGCCATCTATGGATCAGCTATCCGATCGCCGGAGAGGAAGGTCAGACGCTGCTGCCGTCGCAATGGATCGGCAAGCTCCGCAAGCGGTTTCCGGGCATCCCGCTGCAGTCCGTCGCGGCCGAGCCGCAGACGACGCAGTCCGAGCAAGCGCAGCTTGCCTACGCCGCCCATCCCGGAAGGGCGATGACCTATCTGCTGAACCGGCTTCGCGGCTGGCGGCAGGGAGAGGCGATGACGCCCGGCTGGTGGGCGGTGTACGATTGGCTGCTGCGCGACGAGCAGTGGGGACCGAGGCTTCGTTCGCTCGTCCGCTCGTTAAGCTATACGAACGAGGAGAAGCCGCTGTCGCCGGAGACGAGCCGTCTGCTGTACGGAGACCGGCTGCTCGCCAGCGTATCGCGCATGGAGCGGTTCATCGCCTGCCCGTTCCAGCATTTTGCCGTTCATGGGCTTCGCCTGCAGGAACGGCGGCTGTACCGGGTCGAGTCGCCGGACATCGGGCAGCTGTTTCACGCCGCGCTCCGGCAGACGACGGAGAAGCTGTTCGCCGAAGGCCCGGCCGGCGCGGACGCCGCCAGATGGCAGAGCGAGGCGGCTGCCGCGGTGGACAGGCTGCTGCCGCGCGTGCAATCGCAAATTTTGCTCTCCTCCCACCGTCATCAGGTGATGGCCCGCAAGCTGCGGGAGATCGTCGCGCGCGCGTCCGCCGTGCTCGGCGAGCATGCGGCGCTGTCGGCGTTCAAGCCGGTCGGCCTGGAGCTCAGCTTCGGGCCGGACGGCTTGCTGCCCGCGCTGTCCCTTCCGTTGGACGGCTCGCGTTGGATAGACATCGTCGGCAAGATCGACCGCGTGGACGCCGCCGAATCTTCCGCCGGCCTGCTGCTGCGCATTCTGGACTACAAGTCGGGGGCGACGAAGCTGAAGCTGGACGAGGTGGCGAACGGGCTGTCGCTGCAGATGCTGACCTATCTGGACGTGGTGGTGACGCATGCTCCGCACTGGCTGGGCCGTCCGGCGAAGCCGGCGGGCGTGCTCTATTTCCATGTGCAGAATCCGCTGCTGAATACGCCAAACGGGCTGTCCCCGGAGGAGGCCAGAACCGCCTTGTTCCGGCAATACCGCATGCAGGGCCTGCTGCTGTCCGACGGCGAGTCGGTCAAGCTGATGGACGCGTCGCTGAACGAGGCGAGCAAATCGGCCGTCGTACCCGTCGAGTTCAAAAAGGACGGAACGTTCTCCGCCCGCTCGCAGGTGGCGAGCGAAGGCGAGTGGGATGTGCTTCGGGGCTCGGTGCGTTCGCAAATTCGCCGGATCGGCAGACGGATCGCCGACGGCGACGTGGCGATCTCGCCGTACCGGCTGGACAAGCGGAACCCGTGCGCGTTCTGCGATTATCGCCCCGTCTGCCACTTCGACAGCCAGGTCGAAGGCAACGGCTATCACGTATTCAGCAAAGCGCCCGACCGGGAACAGCTGTGGCAACGGCTGGCGCTTGAAGCCAAGGGGGACGAACCGCTGTGAAGCAAGGACATCGATGGCCGGAGAAGCCGGCCGACAGCCGGTGGACGGACGAGCAGTGGGCGGCGATCGCCGCGGACGGATCTCATCTTCTGGTCGCCGCAGCCGCCGGGTCGGGCAAGACGGCGGTGCTTGTGGAGAGAATCATTACGAGAATCGCCGACGAGAGCCGCCCGTTGGACGTGGACGCGATGCTCGTGGCGACGTTCACGAAGGCGGCCGCCGCCGAGATGAAGGAACGAATTCGCCATGCGCTCGAGGACGCCCTGGAGAGGAATCCGGATTCGAAGCATTTGCGCCGACAGCTGGCGCTGCTGCCGCGAGCTTCGGTGACGACGATGCATTCGTTCTGCCTGGAAGTCGTGGAGCGGTACGCGCCGCTCATCGACCTCGATCCCGGCTTTCGCATGGCGAACGATACTGAGGCCGGGCTGCTGCGGATGGACACGCTCGACGAGCTGCTGGAGGAGCGCTATGCCGCGGAAGGCGCGGACGGACCGCTCGCTTCCCTCGCCGACCGATTCGGCGGCGAGCGGTCTGACGAGCCGCTGCACCGGCTCGTGCTGGAACTGCACGAATTCGCGGGCAGCCACCCGTGGCCGGAGCATTGGCTTCGCTCGACGGCCGCCGGCTTCCGAGAGGCCGAGGCGGAACGGCTGCTCGGCTCGCTGTGGGTCAGGAGCTTGCGCGACGACGCCGAGCTGCAGCTTCGGGGCGCGCTCCAGCTGCTCCGGTCGGCGCTTCGCATCGCCCATGAGCCGGGAGGTCCGGAGCCCTATATCGAGACGCTGTTTGCCGATATCGACGGCTTGGAGAGGGCGGCCGAGGCGCTGGAGACCGAGGATTGGGGGGCCTGGCAGTCGGCCGCTTCCGGCATCCAGTTCGGCAGGCTGAAGGCATGCAAGGGAGACGAGTACGATCCGGCACGGATCGAGCGGGTGAAAGCTTTGCGGGAGGTCGCCAAAAAGACGGTCGGAAAGCTGGCCGAGGAATGGCTCGTCCGCACTCCCGGGCAGTATGCGCGCGAGCTGCGCGATCTGGCCCCGGAGATGGAAAATCTGGCCGAGCTGGCCGTTCAGTTCGGGCAGCGCTACGAGCGGGCGAAGCGGGCGAAAGGGCTGCTCGATTTCGGAGATCTGGAGCATTACGCTCTTCGCATCCTTCGCGACGCTTCCTCAAATCCGGAGCTCAGCGTGCCTTCTCTCGCGGCGATCGGCTTCCGGGACAGATTTGCGGAAATCTATCTGGACGAGTACCAGGATACGAACGAGGTTCAGGAAGCGATCGTCTCTCTGATCGCGAGGCAGGACCCCGGCAACGTGTTTATGGTCGGCGACGTCAAGCAGAGCATCTACCGGTTCCGGCTCGCCGAGCCGAGCCTGTTTCTGGAGAAGTACAGAACCTATTTGCCTTATACGCCGGATCTTAAGGATGCCGGCGGGCTGGAAGGCGAGCCGGGTCTGCGTATCGATCTGGCGCGGAACTTCCGCAGTCGAAGGGAAATTCTGAATGCGGCCAACCACGTCTTCCGCCTCATTATGAGGGAGCCGGTCGGCGAGATGGACTACGACGGGAAAGCCGAACTGAAATACGGCGAAGGCTACCCCGAAGGCGAACCCGGCGAACGGACCCCTTATGCGGTCGAGCTGATTCTGCTGGACAGATCCGCCTCTGCGGGCGGCGAAGCGGAAGAGGCGGCCGGCTCCGTCCGGACGGACGCGGGAGGCGGCGAGGAGGACGGGACGGACGCAGGGGACGATGCGGCCGGAGAGAGCGACGATCTGGAAGCGGCCCAGCTTGAAGCCAGATGCATCGCGGACGAGATCCGCAAGCTGATGGGATCGGGCGGCGGAGAAGGGGAGCGGCCGCCGTTCGCCGTATACGACGGCAAGGCCAAGCTGCACCGGCCGGTGCAGTACCGGGACATCGTCATTCTGCTGCGGGCCGTGTCCGCGCTCGCCCCGACGTTCATCGACGAGCTGAAGGCGGCCGGCATTCCGGCTTACGCGGATCTCGCGACCGGCTATTTTGCGGCGACCGAAGTCGACACGGTTCTGTCGCTGCTGTCGATCATCGACAATCCTCGTCAGGATATCCCGCTCGCCGGGGTGCTGAGATCGCCGATCGGCGGCTTGACGGCCGAGGACCTGGCCCGAATTCGCCTCTCTCGCAGACGCGGCTCCTTCTGGGAGGCCGTTAACGCGGCCGCTCGAGACGAGGAGGGGGCGGCCGCTCGGCCGGAGCCCGGCGTTCGCCGCGCCTTGGCCGACTTTCTGCGCAAGCTCGAGGCGTGGCGCGATTACGCCAGAAGGGAGCCGCTCGGAGACCTGCTGTGGATGCTTTACCGGGAAACCGGCTATTACGACTTCGTCGGAGGCATGCCGGGGGGCGGTCAGCGCCAGGCGAACCTTCGCGCGCTTGTCGACCGGGCGATCCAATACGAGCGATCCTCTCGGTTTCGCGGGCTGTTCCGCTTTCTGCGCTTTCTGGGCCGGATGCGCGACACCGGCGCGGATCTGGGGGCGGCGCGGGCGCTGGGGGAGAGCGAGAACGTCGTGCGGATCGTCTCGATCCACCGGAGCAAGGGGCTGGAGTTTCCCGTCGTGTTCGCTGCGGGGCTGGGCCGCCAGTTCAATCGCCGGGATCTGAACGGCGCTTTCCTGAAGCACAAGAAGCTGGGCTTCGGACCCCGCGTCTACGAGCGCGAGGCGCGAATCACCTATCCGACGCTGCCGCAGCTGGCCATTCGAAGGAAGCTGGCAGCCGAGATGCTCGCCGAGGAGATGCGCGTGCTGTACGTGGCGCTCACTCGTCCCAAGGAGAAGCTCTATCTGGTCGGGGCGGGCCGGGATGCGTCCAAGCTGTGGGAGCAGTGGACGGAAACGGCGGAGATGGCGGCGGAGGGTCTGCCTCCTCATGCGGTGGCCGCGGCCTCCAAGTATTTGGATTGGGTCGGGCCGGCGGCCGTGCTGGCAGCCCGGCTCGCCGATCCGGCGAGCCGGTGGGTATGCCGTACCGAGCCCGCCTCGGCTTACGCGCTGCGCTCCTCCGATGCGAAGGAGGGCGAAGCGGACGCCGACCGGCTGTGGAACGCCGTGGCGAGCGGGGACCCGGCGGGCGCAGAAGACGCCGCGGCCGCGCGGCGGATAGCCCGCGTGCTGTCGTGGCGGTATGCGCACGAGGGAGCGTCGCGGGTCGCGGCGAAAACGTCGATCACGGCGTTGAAGCTTCGCCGGCAAGCTGCGCCGCCTTCCGCGCCTCCGGCCGCCTTGGAGGAGGCGATGCCCGAGGAGTGGCGGGAGCGTCTCGCGGAGGAAGGGGAGTCCGGCGAGCCGGCGGCTGCGTTCCGGCTTCGCCGGCCCCGGTTCATGTCCGCCAGGCAGCTGACGCCGGCCGAGCGCGGAACGGCTTACCATCTGGTCATGCAGCATCTGCCGCTTGCCGGAGAGCTTGCCGAAGCCGACGTGGAGGCGATGCTGGACGACCTGGCGGACCGGCGAATTTTGTCCGCGGAACAGCGGGCGGGCATTGAAGCGGCGGCGATTGCGGCGTTCAGCGGTTCGCCGCTGTGCGGGAGAATGCGCCGATCGGCCCGGGTATGGCGCGAGGTTCCCTTTACGTACGAGCTCGACGCCTCTGCCGTCTACCCGGACGTTCTGGAATCGGACGCCCGGGAGTCGGTTCTCATTCAAGGGGTTGTCGACTGCTTGTTCGAGGAGGAGAACGGGCTCGTGCTCGTCGATTACAAGACAGACGTGCTGAAGGGAACGGACCCCGCTTCTGCGGCGGAGAAGCACCGGTTTCAGGTCGAGCGGTACGCCGAAGCGGTGAGCCGGATCGCGGACGTGCCGGTTAAGGAAGCGTACGTCTATTTCTTCGACGGCGGGCATGCCGTCAGAGTCGTCTGACCCGAAACGGAATACAGATTGCAGGAGGAAGCGCCATGTCGGCTGCCGAAAACAAAAACACGAAAAAAATCTCTTATACGATCGGGGCGCTGCTTGTCGCGATCGTCGTCTTGATGACGCTCGTTATTTTGGGTTATTCGAAGTATATGCTGACGGATCAGGCGAGCAAAACCGAGCAAGGGCAGCGCCTTGCCGAGCGGTACGTCTATGCGCAGCTGTTCGCCGAGCGGCTGCGCGACGGGGCCGAAGGATTTCTGGTCGCCGAGACGGAAGCGGAGCGGATCCGCTCCGCCAAGATGATCGCCGAAGCCAGACTGGCGGGCGCGGAAGCGCTAGGACTGCTGGTCGAGGCCGAGAGCGAGGCTTCGGGACAGTCCCGCGAGGAAGCGTCCAAGCCGATTCTGTCTGCGGCTAACGCCGTCTTCGGAGCGGAGAGCCCGCTGGCGGTCATCGGGGAAAGCGGCGCCCCGCTGACGGAGGAGGAGATCGCCTTTCTGAGCGCCGTCCGGGACGGGGCGGCGGACATCGGAGAAGCGCTGCAAGGGTTCCGGCCGCCTTCGGGAGAATCGGGCTTTCGTCAGATGACGGCGCTCGGGGAATGGAGGCCGCACGCGCTCGAAGCTTCCAGAAGGCTCGCGGAGCTGGCTTCCGCCCTGGAAGATTAGGTTCAGGGCCGAGCCCATTTTGCGCACATCCATGTAGCCATTCGCCCATGCGCGCATATGATGTTGGGGAAACGGCGCCCAAGGAGAGAATGCTCATGGAAAAAGCAGTACCGATGCAGCTGCCGGCTTCGCAGCTTGCGCCGACGATGGCGCACCAGCACGCGGGAAAAGGACACTACGGAGCCCATTCGATGGTTCATCCGGCCGCCAAGAAGGTCACGAAATCGATGTGCGAGTCCTATATGCACCGTTACGTCGAAGTTCAAGCCGCAGACGGCTTCTGCTACGACGGCATCGTGGAGCATGTGGACGACGAATGGCTTTGTCTCGCCGTTCCCGGCTCGGTGGAGCAAATGCGCGGATTTTTCCCGCCGTTGTTCTATCCGCCGTTCGGAGGAGGCTTCTATCCTTTCCGGCCGCGCAGGTTCAATCGGCTCATTCTGCCGCTTGCGGGCCTGGCGGCGATCTCGCTGCTCCCGTACTATTGGTAGAGCGGCAAGCCCGACGGCAAGGACCTGCCGCACGCGTCGGCAGGTCCTTGCGCATTGGACGGGGAACCCCCCGATAAGGTATGATGGAGGCATATGCCAACTCTTTAAAGGGGTGCGTCCAATTGTCGGATTGTTTATTTTGCAAGATCGTCGAGGGATCGATTCCTTCCCGCAAGGTGTACGAAGACGAGCTCGTGTACGCTTTCCATGACATCCAGCCGCAGGCTCCCGTTCATCTGCTCGTGATTCCCAAGAAGCACATCGCCACGATGAACGATTGCGAACCGGAGGATCAGGCGCTGCTTGGACATCTGCTGCTGTCCGCCCGGCGCATCGCCAAGGAGGCGGGCCTCGAGGAGTCCGGCTATCGCCTCGTCAACAACTGCGGACGCGATGCGGGACAGGTGGTTTTTCATATTCATTGGCACATTCTCGGCGGCGAGACGCTCGGTCCGCTTAACGCTTCCGGGAAAGGTTAAAATCGGCGCGCGAACGCACGGGAGCGGGGGCATAACTTGGAGTCGAACGTTTCGCATTTATTCTTTCGGCCCAAGTTGACACTGCCTTTCCTCTTCACATATAATATAGTTTGATAACCGTGTTGGGTCTGTTGCGGAGGGAGGGAAAACAGGTGGCCGAAACAAAAGTACGAAAAAATGAAACAATCGACGCTGCACTCCGCCGCTTCAAGCGTTCCATTGCCAAAGATGGCGTTCTCGCGGAAGTGAAGAAACGTAAGCATTACGAAAAGCCAAGCGTGAAGCGGAAGCTGAAATCCGAAGCTGCGCGCAAACGGAAGTACTAGGAGGAGTCCGCACTCATGAATCTTGCGGAGCGATTGAACGATGACATGAAGCAAGCGATGAGGAATGGAGATAAATTCCGTCTTCAGACGATTCGTATGGTTCGGGCATCGATCAAAAATCACGAAATCGAGCTGCGCCGGCCGCTTGACGATAACGAGACGCTTAATATATTGAGCCGTGAACTCAAGCAACGACGCGATTCCCTGCTGGACTTCGAGAAGGGCGGCCGGGAAGATCTCGTAAGCAATGTCAGGGCAGAAATTGAGATCATCTCCGAATATCTACCGCGACAGCTTACAGAAGAAGAAATCAAAGCCATCGTTGTACAGACCATGCAAGAAACCGGTGCTTCTTCTAAAGCCGACCTGGGGAAATTGATGGGCGCGCTAATGCCCAAGGTGAAAGGCGTTGCGGACGGCAAGCTCGTCAACGCAATCGTCCAGCAATCTCTGCAATAATCCGGACATGACAGACAGGCACTCCCGCACTGGGAGTGCTTTTTGCATAGGTAGGTGCGGAGCCCGCGAAGCGCGGTCCCGGAGGCCCTTCGGCCCGAACGCGACGCTCGCTAGCGGCCTCCGAAAGGTTCTTGCCGGATAGGCAGAATTGAAACGGACCTCTTGTCGAACCGTAATATAGAGTATGTCGGATTGAATGGTCAGAAGGAGGATGAATATGGGCGAAATGATTTTACGCAGCGGCCGTATGCGGCGGGGAGCGGGAATCCGGGTGGCGGTTCTGCTGCTGCTTGGCGTTCTTTCGCTGCTGGGAGCCGTGTCCGGCTTCGCCAGAGCGGCCGAGACGGCCTCGGCGGGCTCCGTCTACGTCATTCCCGTTCAGCAGACGGTGCAGAGCGGACTGGCTTCGTTTCTCGACCGCGCGCTTAGCGAGGCCGAAGAAGCGAAAGCGGCCTTGGTCGTGCTGGATATCGATACGCCGGGCGGGCGTCTGGATACGGCGGAGGCGATCGGCAAGCGGATTCGCGAGGCGGCCGTTCCGACTGTCGCCTTCGTTAGCGGCAAGGCGGCGTCGGCCGGCGCGTATCTGTCTTTGAACGCCGGGGACATCGCGATGGCTCCCGGCTCCACGATCGGCGCGGCGATGATCGTGGACGGCGCGGGGAACGCGGTGGACAATCCGAAGCTCGTGTCGTTCTGGAGCGAGGAGATGCGCTCGGCTGCCGAGATGAACGGCCGCAATCCGGACATCGCCGTCGGAATGGTCGATCCGGAGCGAATCGTCGAGATGGAGGCGATCGGAGAGACGAGCGGGAAGGGGCAAATTATTTCGCTGAGCGCCGAAAATGCGTTCAAGGTCGGTTACGCCGACAAGCTAGCCAGCTCCGTAGAGGAGGTGCTGGCATGGAAGGGCATCGCCGATCGCCCGATCGTCGAAATTCATCCTACTCTCGCGGAGCGGGTGTCGACGTTTCTGACTTCTCCAGGCGTCAGCCTGCTGCTGCTCATTATCGGCGTCGCGGGCGTCGCCATCGAGCTGCTCGTTCCTGGCTTCGGGGCTCCCGGCATTATCGGACTGGTCGCATTCGGCCTGTACTTCTTCGGACAGTCGATCGCCGGTTTTGCGGGAATGGAGTCGCTGGTGCTGTTTTTGCTGGGCGTCGGGCTGCTCATTCTTGAGGTTTTCGTTCCCAGCTTCGGAATTTTGGGCATACTCGGTATAGCTTCGGTCATCGTCGGCATCGCGATGGGCGCTTACGATACGGGCAACGCGCTGCGGACGCTCGGCATCGCCGTCGTCGTCGCTTCGGTCGTCGTCGCCGTCTTCGCTTACGTTTTCCGCAGGCGGGGCGTCTGGAACCGGTTTATTCTGAAGGAGGAGCTGACGACCGACCGGGGCTTCGTTCCCCAGCAGCCGCGCGAACATTGGGTCGGACAGACCGGGGTGACGGTGTCGCTGCTTCGGCCGTCGGGAATCGCCGAGATCGGCGGACAGAGGCTGGACGTCATAACGTCCGGCGAGTTCGTCGAGCGGGGCAAAAGCGTCGAGGTGACGTCCGTAGACGGAACGCGAATCGTCGTAAAGGAAATTCCGGGAAAAACGGCGAATTTAAACAAGGACGCTTGACCGTATGTTAAGATTTGACAAAAAAAGGTCGGAGGTATGAGATGAACGGTACAGACATTCAGTTTTTTATTATTATTGCAGTCGTCGTGATCGCGGTTTCGGTATTTATGAGCTTCTTTCCCTTTATGCTGTGGATATCGGCGCTGGCGGCCGGCGTCCGGATCAGCATCATTACGCTGGTGGCTATGCGGCTGCGGCGCGTCGTTCCAAGCCGGATCGTCAATCCGCTGATCAAGGCGACGAAAGCGGGACTGGGGCTGCATATTAACCAGCTGGAAAGCCACTATTTGGCCGGGGGCAACGTGGATCGCGTCGTCAACGCGCTGATCGCGGCCCAACGCGCCGACATTCCGCTTGTGTTCGAGCGGGCCGCGGCGATCGATCTGGCCGGGCGCGACGTGCTTCAGGCGGTACAGATGAGCGTTAACCCGAAGGTCATCGAGACCCCGATCGTATCCGCCGTAGCGAAGAACGGGATCGAAGTTAAAGTGCGGGCTAGGGTGACCGTGCGAGCCAACATCGACCGGCTCGTCGGGGGCGCGGGGGAAGAAACGGTGCTTGCCCGCGTAGCCGAAGGCATCGTCAGCACGAACGGCGGTTCGGAATCCCATAAGGACGTGCTGGAAAATCCGGATCTGATCTCGAAGACCGTGTTAGCCAAAGGGTTGGACGCGGGAACCGCGTTCGAGATTTTGTCCATCGACATCGCGGACGTGGACGTCGGCAAAAACATCGGCGCTCATCTGCAGACGGAGCAGGCCGAGGCCGACAAGCGGATCGCCCAGGCGAAGGCGGAGGAACGCCGCGCGATGGCCGTCGCTCAGGAGCAGGAGATGAAGGCCCGCGTCGTCGAGATGCAGGCGAAGGTCGTCGAGGCCGAGTCCGAGGTGCCGCTGGCGATGGCGAACGCGCTCAAGTCCGGCAATCTCGGCGTCATGGATTACATGAACCTGAAAAACATCGAAGCGGATACGCAGATGAGAGGCTCTATCGGCGGTCAGAACGATTTGCTCGGAGGAGACGGTCCGAAGAAGCCGTAACCCGCCCGCGCGAAGCAGGAAGGAGGGAGCGCCGTGGAGGAGCTCATTACGTTCCTGACCTCGAATATCCAATTTTTGATCGTGATTATCGGGATCGTCTACTTTTTGTTTTTCCGCAAGTCTCCGCTTGAGAAGCGAACGCAGAACCGAATGCCCGATTTCGGCGGAGAGTCGCGCAGGCCGACGGAGCGGCCTGTCCGACCGGTTCCGGCGCAGACGAGACCGGAACGGTACGAGCCGGTTGAGACGACGTATTCCGCGCCGGAGACGTTCTACGATCCGGGGCCGGCCGCGCTAAGCGATCCGGCGCCCGCAAGCCGGGTCTCCCGCAGCGCTGCGGCTGCCGGATCGCACCAGCCGGACTCTTATGTGTACGAGAGCTCTCGGGAAGCTGCGCGAGGGCCGTCCAGACAGGATCTGGCCCGCGCAGTGCTCTGGTCGGAGATTCTCGGCCGCCCCCGAGCCCGCAAGCCTTACCGGCGCTAGCCGATCCGCACGCCCACACAGGGCCGTCTCCCCGTTCAGGAAGCTGCGCTTCCGGCCGGCGAGGCGGCCTTTTCTGGGCGGATTAGGAAGGTATAAAATTCGCTATCCTTAATCTGAGTCCCTCCGACATAAACGTTATCCCGCCGGTCCCAAGGACGGCGTAAGCCGTTGATGCTTGACATGCGCCGGACGGCCACATAATGGGAAATGCGCGCGCATATGTTTAACGTATAGGAGGGAGGACCGCCCAATGATGCGTGTAAGCCGGAAGCTGCGCAAGTGGACCGCGACGCTTCTCGATCTGCCGCAGGATGTCGCGATGGACCTGCCGCGCATCACGATGATCGGAGGCCTTCAGCTGACGGTGGAGAACCACCGGGGAATCCTTCATTTCTCTCCGGACAGCCTTAAGCTTGCGATGGACGGCGGAGAAATGGAAGTGACGGGCCAGAACCTGGTCATCCGCAACATCGGGGCGGAGGAAGTGTTCGTGGAAGGGAAGATCTTGGGCGTCCAATTGCATGCCAAAGGGAAATCGTCCGGCTGAGCGCTCGGAGCAGCGCGTCTTTGCCGTCTTGCGATCCGGGCGGAGCGAAAGGCTCCGCGTCTTGGCGCGCGGGACGGCTGTCGGCCGCTCGGAAGCGGACAAGCCCCTAAGGCCTGAAGGGAGCGGGATGAAGGTGAATTGGGTCGCATATGCGCGCGGTTACGTATGGGTCAAGCTGATCGGGGGGGCGCCGGAGCGCTTCGTCAATGCGGCGGCAAGAGAGAGCATCGACTTGTGGAGCATTTCGTTCACGCCTGCGGGCGAGTTGAAGTTCGGGGTGTCGATCCCCGATTTTTTCCGGCTGCGTCCGCTGCTTCGGGAGTGCGGCTGCCGCACCCGGCTCATATCCAGACACGGTCTGCCGTTCCGGCTGGCCCGGCTGTCTCGGCGCAAGACGTTCGCGGGCGGCATGCTCGCGTTCGTGCTGGCGCTCTTCGTGCTGTCCACGCTCATCTGGGATGTGCGGGTGGAAGGGAATTCGACCATTCCCGAAGAGAAAATCCGCCAGGCGGCGAAAGCCGAAGGAATCTACGACTATCAGTGGTCGTTCCGTCTGGGCGACGCGTCCACGCTGTCGCAGCGGCTGGCGCTCCGGCTTCCCGAGGCGGCCTGGGTCGGCGTGGACAAGCGCGGCACGTCCGTGACGATTACCGTCGTCGAGTCGACGAAGCCGGAGAAGAAGGCGCTCGACGGGCCGCGCCATCTCGTCGCCAAGACGGATGCGGTCGTGACCCGCATCGTGGCGGAGAGCGGCCGGCCCAAGGTGGAGCGCAACGACCGGGTAAGGAAAGGCGACATTCTCATCTCGGGCATACTGGGCGACGAAAGGAACAGCAAGCAGGTCATCTCTAAGGGCAAGGTGATGGGGCTGGTCTGGCATGAATACCGGATCGTCTCGCCGCTCCAATCGTCGACGAGAAACTTGACCGGAGAGTCGCAGGAACGAAGCTACCTCGTAATCGGAAGCCGCGCCCTGCAGATTTCGGGATACGGAGGCGTTCGGTTCGGCCAGTCGGAAACCCGGACGACGATCCGCCGGGCGCAGCTCGGGAACAAGACGCTGCCCTTTGGCATCATGAAGGAGCAGGAGCGGGAAGTGGTCGAAATCGGCCAAAAGCGGACCCCGGAGGAAGCGAAAGAGGTCGGACTCGCCCAGGCGAGAGCCGAGCTGCTGGCGAAAGCGGGCAAAGATGCGGTAATTAAAGCGGAAAACATTTTGCATGAACATACGGAGAATGGTAAAGTGATGTTAACCGTTCTTTTTGAAGTGGAACAATCCATCGAGGTCGAACGTCCAATTCCGTAGCGGATCTGATTTAGGGGGAATGAGTTTTTTTGACAGAACTGAAGCATTCGACGACAATCCCGCTGCAGAGCGCGGCGGAGGGGCTGGCACTGTTCGGTCCGCAGGACAAGTTCCTGCGCTTGATCGAGAAGGAAACCGTGTCGCTGATCCGCTCGAGAGACGCGGTCATCTATATTGAAGGGCCGGAAGAGGAAGTCCGTTCCTTGCAGCAGCTGTTCGAGACGCTGATCCAGCTCGTACAGAGCGGCCTGCAGTTGAACGAACGGGACGTTCGCTACGCGCTGGAGCTGTCCCGCGAGATGAAGGCGAGCGAGCTGCTGTCTCTGTTCAAGGGAGAAATTACGCTCACCTTCCGGGGCAAACCGGTCATACCGAAGACGCTGGGGCAGCGCCATTACGTGACGACAATCCGCAAGAAGGACATCGTGTTCGGAATCGGGCCCGCCGGAACCGGCAAAACCTATCTCGCCGTCATGTGCGCCATCGGCGCATTGAAGGAAGGAAGGGTCAAGCGCATACTGCTCACTCGGCCGGCCGTGGAAGCCGGAGAGAACCTCGGATTTCTTCCCGGGGATTTGCAGGAGAAGGTGGATCCTTACTTGCGTCCGCTCTACGACGCGCTGAACGACGCGCTCGGAACCGAAGGCGTCGCCAAGGCGATGGAGCGCGGCCAGATCGAAGTCGCCCCGCTCGCCTATATGCGAGGCCGCACGCTGGACGACTCCTTCGTCATTCTGGACGAGGCGCAGAACACGACGCCGGAGCAGATGAAGATGTTTCTGACGAGGCTCGGGTTCGGCTCCCGGATGGTCATTACCGGGGACGTCACCCAGATCGATCTGCCGAAGGGGAAGAAGTCGGGCTTAATCGAGGCGGAGCGCATTCTTCGATCCATCGAAGAGATCGGCATCGTGTACTTCACCGATCAGGACGTCGTCAGACACGCGCTCGTGCAGAAAATTATATTGGCTTACAACGCAGACAGCGAACAATAACCCTTAGGGAGGGGAGTGCCGGATGAGTCGGAAAAACAGCGGCCAGCCAAGCAACCCGCTTACCTTGTCCGGGGCAGCGGCAGGATGGAAGAACAGCGCGGCGATGCGCTGGCTCCTGCTTCTGCTTTTTGTGTTTTTGTTTTATTTCAGTCTTGCTCCGCGGCTCGTCCCGGAGACGTACGACATCACGTTAAACGGCAAGGCGGACAAGGATATCCGGGCGCCGCGCCAGGAGCAGGACGAGAAGGCGACCTTGCAGGCGCAGGAGGAAGCGGCGAACAAGGTAGCCGATATTTATTCGACCGTTCATCTCCGGAACGAGGTGCTCGTGAACGAGCTGTTCGCGAGAATCGAGGAGCTGAACATGGACGACCAGATTACGGAAGCGGACCGCGTCGATATTTTCCGCCGCGTCATTCCGGAGCGCGTCGACCAGCACATCTCCAACTTCGTCATTACGAACCGCGGTTCCGAGACGTATTCGGCCGAGCTGCTGGAGGAGATGCAGCGGGTCGTCGGCTCGCAGAAGTATTCCATCCCGGAGGAAACGTACTACAAAATTCCGCGGATGTCGTCAGAGCAGCTTCAGGAGATGCGGTCAGTGGCTCGCGACGTCGTGTGGAGGCTGACGAGCGAGCCGATCACGAGCGCAGAGACGGCGCGCATGAAGGTGGCCGAGCTCGTCAACGCCAGCACCCTCTCGCTCAAGACGCAGCGGGAGATCGTGCAGGAGCTGGCGCGGCTGGCTATTCTGCCGAACAAGTTTTTCGATAAGAAGGCGACCGAGAACGCCAGAATGGAGGCGAAGCAGAACACGCCTCCGGTCGTGATCAAGCAAGGGGACATCGTCGTCAAGCAGGGACAGGTCATTACGGAAGCGCTGTACGAGAAGCTGGACGGGATGGGGCTGCTTCAGGAGCGCAAAAACTATCTTCCCCAGCTCGGCGTGCTGCTGCTGTCCGTCATGCTGACGCTCGCCCTGTACGTGTACGGAGAGCTGACGGCGGTCTCGACGATTCTGAAGAAGACGAACGCCCATTGGGTGATGCTGCTGCTGATTTTCGCCCTGAATCTTCTGTTTATGCATCTGGTCGCCATGACGCACAGCTCGGAGTGGCCGTTCGTCGGCTATTTGGCCCCGATCGCGATGGGGAGCATGCTGGTGACGCTGCTGCTGGACATCCATCTCGGTTTGGTCAGCTCGTTTCTGTTTACGGTGCTGGCCAGCGTCATTCTGAACGTCGAGCAGGCGCATATCTTCGATTTTCGCTACGGCTTCGTCGCCGCGGTCGTTTCCTTTACGGCCGTGCTGGCGATCCACAAGGCGAGCCAGCGATCGGCCATCCTGAAGGCGGGAATCATGGTCAGCCTGTTCGGATCGGTCGCCGTTCTGGCGCTGATGCTGGTAAACCCGGAGCCAAGCCGCTCGGATTTGCTTCAGTCGGTCATCTTTATGCTCGCGAGCGGTCTGCTTACGATCGTGCTCGTCATCGGCTTGATGCCGTTCTTCGAGGTGACGTTCGGCATTCTGTCCGCGCTGAAGCTCGTCGAGCTGTCCAACCCGAACCATCCGCTGCTGCGCAAGCTGCTGACCGAGACCCCCGGCACGTACCATCACAGCCTGATGGTCGGCAACCTGTCGGAGGCCGCGGCGGAGGCGGTCGGGGCCAACGGGCTGCTGTGCCGCGTCGGCTCTTTCTACCATGACGTCGGGAAGACGAAGCGGCCGCTTTATTTCATCGAAAACCAGAACGCATCCGGCAACCCGCACGACAAGCTCGATCCGAAGGTGAGCGCCTCGATTATTATCGCTCACGCGAAGGACGGCGCGGATATGCTGAAGGCGCACAAGCTGCCGAAGCCGATTCGCGACATCGCAGAGCAGCATCACGGCACGACCTTCTTAAAGTATTTCTATTATAAAGCGGTCAAGCAGGCGCAGGAGCAAGGGGCGGATATCGATTTCACGCAAGACGACTATCGTTATCCGGGACCCAAGGCGCAGTCGAAGGAAGCGGCCATCGTCGGCATCGCGGACTGCGTGGAAGCGGCCGTCCGGTCGCTGAACCATCCGAAGGTGGAACAGATCGAGGAGATGATCGCCAAGATCATCAAGGACAGATTGGACGACCATCAGTTCAACGAATGCGACCTGACGATGAAGGAGCTCGACAAGGTCGCGCAGACGCTGAAGGAAGCGGTCATCGGCATGTTCCATTCCCGGATCGAATATCCGGACGACAAGCAGCTGAAGATGGCCAAGGAAGCCGCAGAAGACGCTAAGGAAGCAAAGGAGAATTAAGATGACTTTAAGTCTCGAATGGATCGACGAGCGGGAAGGCGGCTCCGGTCCGCGGGAAGAGCGCTGGATGGAGCTGCTGGAGAAGCTGCTCGTCGCTGCGGGCCGCATGGAGGAAGTCGATCGCGGCATCGTCACGCTTACGCTGACGGACGACGAGGGCATTCGCGAGCTCAATCGGCAATACCGAGGCCTGGACAAGCCGACGGACGTGCTCAGCTTCTCGCTGCTGGAGGGAGAGGAGGCCGATATTCGCTTCGAGGGCGAGTACGAGGCCTCCGAGACGGACGGAGAGGGCTGGGAGGACGAAGAGAAGGCGGGCGACCCGTTCTCCGACCTGCTGGGAGACATTGTCATTTCGGTGCCGAGGGCGGAAGCGCAGGCTGCCGAATACGGCCACAGCTTCGAGCGCGAGCTCGGGTTTCTGTTCGTGCACGGGTTTCTGCATCTGCTCGGCTACGATCACGGGACTGAGGAAGAGGAACGCGCCATGTTCGCCAGGCAGGAAGAGGTTTTGCGGGAAGCAGGCCTGACCCGGTGAGCGGCTGGCGCTCGCGCGAAGCCCGGGCGTTCCGAAGCGCTTGGGCGGGATTGGCGGAGGCGCTTAGAACCGAGCGTCATTTTCGGTTTCATGCGGCCGCAGCCGCAATCGTCGTCGGGCTGGGGCTGTGGCTGGACGTCTCCCGCCAGGATTGGCTATGGCTGCTGCTCGCCATTGCGGGCGTATGGGCGGCGGAGCTGATCAATACGGCTGTCGAACGTGCGGTGGACCGCATCTCGACGGACGTGCATCCGCTGGCCAAGTCGGCCAAGGATTCGGCCGCCGGAGCGGTGCTTGTGACGGCGATGTTCGCCGTCGCGGTCGGAGCGTTCGTGCTCGGGCCTCCTTTATGGCGAATGTTTTTTCAGTGATCTAGAAAGGATAAAATTCGTTATCCTGATCTGAATCACCTCGGACAAAAACGCGATTCTGCGAAAGATGAACGGAGGAAGGCGTCATGGAGGCTCAGATGATGAATTTGACGGTGGAACGGCTGGTGGAGGAAGCGGCCAAGGCGCGCACGAAAGCTTATGTCCCGTACTCGAAGTTCGCGGTCGGCGCCGTTGCCGTCGATGCCGACGGACGGCTGCACCACGGCTGCAACGTGGAGAACGCGGCTTACGGCCCGACGAACTGCGCGGAGCGGACCGCCTTGTTTCGGGCGATCGCGGACGGCTGTCAGGCCGGGCAGTTCCGGGCCGTCGCCGTCATCGGCGATACGGAGCAGCCGATCGCCCCTTGCGGCGTCTGCCGGCAGGTGCTGGCCGAGCTGTGCAGGCCGGACATGCCGGTCGTTCTGGCCAACCTGCGCGGAGATACGCGGGTGACGACAGTGTCGGAGCTGCTGCCCGGCGCGTTCTCGCCTCGGGATCTGAACAACGGAGAAGCGGTTGAAGGAGAATAGAAGATGCAGAAGAAAGGCTTCAAATCGGGCTTCGTCGCTATTGTCGGACGCCCGAACGTAGGGAAGTCGACGCTGATGAACCAGGCGATCGGACAGAAAATCGCCATCATGTCGGACAAGCCGCAGACGACGCGCAACAAGATTCACGGCGTCTATACGGCGGACGACGTTCAGATCGTCTTCCTCGATACTCCCGGCATCCACAAGCCGAACTCCAAGCTCGGCAGCTATATGGTCAAGGCGGCCGAGAGCGCGCTGAACGAAGTGGAAGCGATTCTGTACTTGACCGACGTCACCGAGCCGATCGGCGGCGGAGACCGCTATATTATGGAGCAGCTCAAAAAGGTGAAGGACACGCCCGTGTTTCTCGTCCTGAACAAGATCGACAAGATTCACCCGGAAGAGATGCTGCCGGTTATCGAGAAGTTCCGCAAGCAGATGGATTTCGCGGAGATCGTGCCGGTGTCGGCTCTGCACGGCAGCAACGTCAGCGCGCTGCTGGAGCAAATCTCCAAATATTTGAAGGAAGGTCCGATGTATTATCCGGCCGACCAAATTACCGACCATCCGGAGCAGTTCGTCTGCGCCGAGCTGATTCGCGAGAAGCTGCTGCAGCTGACGAGGGAGGAGATTCCTCATTCGATCGCGGTGGAGATCGAGAGCATGAGCGTCGCCGACAACGGGCTCGTCAGCATCGGAGCGGTCATCTACGTGGAACGGGACTCGCAGAAGGGCATCATCATCGGCAAAAACGGCAGCCTGCTGAAGGAAGTCGGCAGGCTGGCGCGGCTCGATATGGAGCGTCTGCTCGGATCGAAAATTTTTCTCGAGCTGTGGGTCAAGGTCAACAAGGATTGGCGCAACCGGGAAGCGATTCTGAAAACGCTGGGTTACAGGGAAGATTAAGGCGGCCGCGCATCGCCGCAGACCGCCATGCATAAATGTGTCAGGCATACGGCCCGGACTCCCGAGACATCCTATACGCGAAGGTGAAGTTCATTTTCGCCCGGAGAGGATGAGGCGCTGTGCGGGATTTCACATGGCACGTGTTTACGCAAACCGGCGATATCGAAGCTTACTTGCTTTACAAGGAAATGAACCATCTCGGAGCCTCCGAGCTCGGCGCTCGCGCCGGCCCGGAAGAAGACGAGGCGGACGTCGCGGACGAGGAATGAGAGCCGATGTTATATCGGGCCGAAGGCATAGTCATTCGCAGCATCGATTACGGGGAAGGCAATAAAATCGTGACCCTGCTGACGCCCACGATGGGCAAGCAGGGCATCGTCGTGCGCGGAGCCAAGAAGCTCAAGAGCCGATACGGCGCGTTGGCGCAGCTCTTTACATACGGGGACTATTCCTATTATCGGAACGGATCGCTCGGAACGCTGAACAGCGGGGAGATTATCGAATCGTTCCAGGAGCTGAGGCAGGGGCTGGAAGGGCCGGCTTACGCCGCTTACGCCGCGGAGCTGACCGACCGCGCCATTAACGACGACGAGGCGGCCGCGCATCTGTTTCATCAGCTTAAGGCTTGCCAGACGGCGCTGGCGGAAGGGAAGGATCCGCAGATTGTCGCCAGAGCCTACGAGATGAAAGTGTTCGCCGCGGCCGGTTACGCGCCGATGCTCGACGAGTGCGTCGACTGCGGCAGGCGGGACGGCCCCTTCTCTTTCAGCGCCGCCGCCGGCGGAGCGCTGTGCCGTTCCTGCAGAATCAGAGATTCCGGAGCGCTGGAGCTTCCGGAGGGCGCATGGAAGCTGCTGCGCGTTTTCCTGGCCCTGGACTTGCGCAGACTGGGCGTCGTCTCGGTCAAGGACAGCACGAAGCAGCAGCTTCGGCTGGCGCTTCGCAAGTGGATGGATGCCCATCTGAACGTTCAATTGAAATCCCGGAGCTTCCTCGACCAGCTGGAGAAATACGGCGACCTGCTCGGAAGCGCTCCGGCGGTCAGGCGGCCGGCGACCGCTTCGGAGGAAGCTCCCGAAGGGACGAGGGAGGCGCCGGACGGCCCGGTTTGACAGGTCGCTCCCGCGTCGTATAGAATAACTGTTGTAGCCTGGATACAGGCGTATCTCTGCGAAGGAGAGAGTAGCCGAACACTGTGGCGCACGCAGCGAGCCGGGGACGGTGCAAGCCCGGAGACACGGATCGGCGAAAGGCACTCTGGAGAGATTCGGATCGCAAGAGGGGGTTATCCGGCGCGTACGGGGCACAGGCTCGGAACGCCGTCGGGAAACCAAGTAGGGTGGAACCGCGGGAATGGCAAGCTCCCGTCCCTATGTCTGCCGTGGCGGACGTGGGACCGGAGTTTTTTTGCGCGCTTCGCGCGGGGGGTCCCGGTGTCCGACTCGTTCTTACAGATCGGCGAAAAAGGAGCGAACTAGGATGAATTTTCAGCAAATGACGCTTACGCTGCAGCAGTTCTGGGCGGAGCAAAACTGTATCGTCGTGCAACCGTACGACACGGAGAAGGGCGCGGGGACGATGAACCCGATGACCTTCCTGCGCTCGATCGGGCCGGAGCCGTGGAACGTCGCATACGTCGAGCCGTCCAGACGGCCGGCCGACGGCCGATACGGGGAAAACCCGAACCGGCTGTACCAGCATCACCAGTTTCAAGTTATTATGAAGCCGTCTCCAGACCATATTCAAGAGCTGTACTTGGATAGTCTGAAAAGACTCGGCATCGACCCGCTGCACCACGATATCCGGTTCGTCGAGGACAACTGGGAGGCTCCGACGCTCGGCGCGTGGGGGCTCGGCTGGGAGGTGTGGCTGGACGGAATGGAGGTCACTCAATTTACGTATTTCCAGCAAGTGGGCGGCATCGACTGCCACCCGGTCGCCGTCGAGATTACGTACGGAATGGAGCGGCTCGCTTCCTATATTCAGAACAAAGAGAACGTGTTCGAGCTGGAATGGGTGGACGGCGTCACTTACGGAGACGTGTTCAAGCAGCCCGAATACGAGCATTCCAAATATACGTTCGAAGTTTCCGACGCCGCGATGCTGTTCCAGCTGTTCTCCACTTACGAGACCGAAGCGAAGCGGGCGATGGAGGAGCATCTCGTATTCCCGGCTTACGATTATATTTTGAAATGCTCGCACGCGTTTAACCTGCTGGACGCCCGCGGGGCGATCAGCGTGACCGAGCGAACCGGCTACATTACGAGAGTCCGGAACTTGGCCCGCCAGGTCGCGGCCACGTACTTGCAAGAGCGGGAGCGTCTCGAATTCCCGCTGCTGAAGAAAGGAGCGGCGAACCATGGCTAAGGATCTGCTGCTGGAGATCGGAATGGAGGAAGTGCCTGCCCGCTTCGTGCGGGCGGCGATGGATCAGCTCCGGGAGAAAACGGAGAAGTGGCTGTCCGACAGCCGTCTCGCCTATGATGAAGTGAAAGCCTACGCGACGCCGCGCCGGCTGGCTGTCCGTGTGGCCGGCCTGGCCGACAAGCAGGAGGACGTGATCGAGGACGTGAAGGGGCCGTCCCGCAAAATCGCCTGCGACGATAGCGGCGCTTGGAGCAAGCCGGCTCTTGGCTTCGCAAGAAGCCAGGGCGTCGAACCGGACGCTCTGTTCTTCCGGGAAGTCGGCGGCGTGGAGTACGTTTACGCCACCAAGAGCCGTCTCGGCGCAGAGACCGCTGCCCTGCTTCCCGAAGCGCTTCCGGCGCTGGTCGCTTCGCTTACGTTCCCGAAAAATATGAGATGGGGCAGCCACGAGCTTCGGTACGTGCGTCCGATCCGCTGGCTCGTCGCCCTGCACGGAAGCAGCGTCGTCCCGTTTGAGATCGCCGGCGTGTCTGCGGGCAATTCGACGAGGGGACACCGCTTCCTCGGCAAGGAAGCGATTCTCGATCAACCCGCCTCCTATGCGGACGTTTTGCGCGCTGAACACGTCATCGTGGACGTCGAGGAGCGCCGCCAGGCGATTGTGGAGGGGATCGAAAGGCTGGCCGCCGAGCGCGGCTGGGTGATCGGGGTTCAGGAGGATTTGCTGGAGGAGGTGCTGTTCCTCGTCGAGACGCCTTCGGTCCTGTCCGGCTCTTTCGAGTCGTCCTTCCTCGACATTCCGCAGGAAGTGCTGATTACGTCGATGCGCGAGCATCAGCGGTACTTCCCCGTATTCGACGGCGAAGGACGCCTGCTTCCGCACTTCGTTACCGTTCGCAACGGCGACCGGACGTCGATCGAGCTTGTGGCCAAGGGCAACGAGAAGGTGCTTAGAGCGCGGCTGTCCGACGCCCAATTTTTCTATGAAGAAGACAAGAAGCTGGCGATTGCCGACGCGCTCGCCAAGCTGGAAAACATCGTCTATCATGAAGAGCTTGGCACGATCGCGGAGAAGGTTCGCCGCGTGCGCGCCGTCTCCGACCGGATCGCCGCTCATTTGAGACTCGAGCCGTCCGCCGTCGCGGACATCGGCCGAACGGCGGACATCTGCAAATTCGACCTCGTCTCCCAAATGGTGTACGAGTTTCCCGAGCTGCAAGGCATTATGGGCGAGGATTACGCCCGTCTGGTGGGAGAGCGGGAGAGCGTCGCCCGGGCGATCAACGAGCATTACGCTCCGCGGCACGCGGGCGACAAGCCGCCCGCATCGCTCGTCGGCGCGATTGTCGGCATCGCCGACAAGCTTGACACGATCGCCGGCTGCTTCTCTATCGGCATTGTGCCGACCGGCTCGCAGGACCCGTACGCGCTGCGCCGTCAGGCGGCCGGCATCGTGAATACGCTGCTGGCGCACGAACTGGAAATCACGCTGGACGAATTGTTCCGGATCGCGCTGGACGTTCATGCCGAGAGAGGCTTGAAGCGCGACGCTTTCGACGTCGCCAAGGATATGCGGGAGTTTTTCATGCTTCGCGTGAAAAACGTGCTGTCCGAGCAGGCGATCCGTTACGACGTCGTCGACGCGGTGCTGGGCGCCGGAGCCGGTGACGTGCGCCGCACCGTCCGCCGGGCGAGCGCGCTGCATGAAGCTGCGTCCGACGAGGCGAAGGCGGAATTCCGTCCGGCGGTAGAGGCGTTCAACCGCGTCTGCAATCTGGCGGCCAAAGCCGATTCCAAACAGGTGGACGTCCAGCTGTTCGCGGACGAAGCCGAGGGCAAGCTGTTCGATGCCTGGCAGCAAGCCCACAGCCGGTACTTGAACGCGGCGGCGGAGGCGGACATGAGCGAGGCGCTGGCCGCTCTGTCCTCGCTGAGCGAGCCGGTTACGGCTTTTTTCGAAGCGGTCATGGTGATGGCCGAAGACGAGGCGCTGCGGCGCAACCGGCTCGCCATTCTTGCGCTCGTCGCCGACGACGTGAAGCAGTTCGCCGATTTCTCCAAATTGGCGGGTTAACGACTATCGATGAAGGGAGCGGGTTCCGTGCCCCAAAGGAACGTTACCGTTCATGTGGTGTCCGACTCGGCGGGAGATACGGGCGAGCTGGCGGTGCGAGCGGCGGCGGCCCAGTTCCATCCGCTGTCCGTGAACATCCGAAGGGCCGCCTTCGTCCAGTCGAAAGAAGGCATCGACTCGGTTCTGGAGACGGCCCAATCGGACAAGAGCATTGTGCTGTACACGCTAGTCATTCCTTATTTGAGAGACCACATGGTCGAGCAGTCCGTTCGAATGAAAGTGACGGCGATCGATCTGCTCGGCCCGCTCATCGATCATCTGGAAAGGGCGCTCGGACACGAATCCAGACACGAGCCGGGGCTTAACCACGTGCTGGACGAGGGCTACTTCCGCAAGGTGGAGGCAGTGGAGTTCGCCGTTCGTTACGACGACGCCCGCGACGTATCCGGCATCCTAAAGGCGGACATCGTGCTCGTCGGCGTCTCCCGGACCTCCAAGACGCCTCTCTCGATGGTGCTGGCGCACAAAACGTTCAAGGTGGCGAACGTTCCGCTCATTCCGGAGCTGGTCCCGCCCAAGGAGCTGTATCTCGTTTCCCCCAAGAAGGTGATCGGGCTGACGATCCATCCGGATTCCCTGAACGCGATTCGCAAGGAGAGGCTCAAGGCGATCGGGCTTCCGGATTCCGCGCCGTACGCAACCTCCGAGCGCATCCTGAAGGAATTGGACCATGCCCGTCAGGTGATGGACAAGATCGGATGCATCGTGATCGACGTCTCCAACAAGGCGGTGGAGGAAACGGCGAGCATCATTCTCGAGCATTTTCAACGGTAACGCCGCGTCCGGATACCCAGCTTTCCGCAGCGAAGAGAACCGCGAGGTTCTCTTTTGCCGATTAGTCGAAGTTTAGGAAAAAAGGTCGAATCTGCCACCAAGGCGCTCGTTTATTCGTATATAAGAGAAGGGGCGGCTTTATGAGGCGCGTCTTCTCTACGTTCCCCGGGGAAGTCCGGATCTGGAAGATTCCGGAGGGATAAAAAATGCTGGGGCTTTGCAGGATTTTGATTCCCGTTAGCGTATATAATATTACGGCAAACTTTGCCTTAACCGCGTGGTGATGTCGATGATTGTCCCGCCCCGTCGGGTGGTGGTGGACGGCGACGCCTGTCCCGTCAAAGCCGAGATCGCTGCGGCGGTCAGGCAGTGCGGCGCAACCGCGCTGCTCGTCTCGAGCCATGCCCACGTGCTGAAGCCGGAGCCGTCCGTCGAAGTCGTGACGGTCGACGCCGAAGACCAGGCCGCGGATCTGTATATCGCGAACGCCCTGAAGCGAGGCGGCATTCTCGTCACCGGCGATTACGGCTTGGCCGCACTGGGACTGGCCAGAGGCTCGGCCGTATTGACGCCGAGAGGCAAGCGGATCCGGGAGTCCGATATCGAAGGGCTGCTGGAGCAGCGTCATTTCTCGGCCCGGCTGCGGCGCGGAGGGGTGCGCACGAAGGGCCCGCGCTCGTTTACAGACGAAGATCGCGTCCGGTTTCAACAAAATCTGACAGCTCTGCTGAGGGGGATGCAGGAGATTCCCGACCTATAGCGAATTGTATTATGTGCTAGAAATCAGGTGGTTCCATGAGCAACGGAATGATCCCTCAAGAGGTTATTGACGAGGTGCTGCGCCGTCACGAAATTTCCGAGACGGTGGGCAAATACGTTCACTTGACCAGAAACGGCAAGTATTTGAAGGGGCTGTGCCCCTTTCATTCCGAGAAGACGCCTTCCTTCACGGTGACGCCGGAAAAGCAGATTTTCTATTGCTACGGCTGCGGGAAGGGCGGCAACGTGATCAAGTTCGTCATGGAGATGGAGGGAGAAACGTTTCCCGAGGCCGTCAAGCAGCTGGCCGAGGATGTCGGCATTCCCGTCACCTGGACAAGCTATTCCGCGGAAGAGGCCTCTCCCGTTCAGAAGGAGAAGCGGCTTCTGCAGGAAGCCCACGACTACAGCGCGAAGCTGTATCATTATCTGCTGCAAAACCTGGAGGTCGCCAAGGCGGCCAAAGCCTATCTGCAGCAGCGCGGGCTCGGCGACGGCCTGATCGAGCAGTTCGGAATCGGCTACGCTCCGCCCAGATGGGATACGCTGGCCCAGGCGCTGGAGCGCAAAAACTATCCGCTGCCCGAGATGGAAGCCGGGGGCTTGCTGTCGAAGCGTCAAGAAGGCGAAGGCTACGTGGACCGTTTTCGGGATCGCATCATGTTCCCTATTCACGATGCGAAAGGGCAGACGATCGCGTTCGCGGGCCGGCTGCTGTCGGACGGTCAGCCGAAGTATCTGAACTCTCCCGAGACGCCGCTGTTCAGCAAAAGCCGCACGCTGTACCGGCTTCACGAAGCGAGATCGGCCATCCGCAAGTCGGGGCAGGTCGTTCTGTTCGAAGGCTATATGGACGTTATTAAAGCCTGGTCCGCCGGAGTCCGCAACGGAGTCGCCACGATGGGAACGGCGTTAACGGCCGAGCATGCGGCCGTGCTTCGGCGCTTCGCCCAAGAGGCCGTCCTCTGCTACGACGGCGACGATGCCGGACAAGCGGCCGCTCACAAGAGCGTCCCGCTGCTGGAGGAGGCCGGGTTCCGGGTGCGCGTCTGCCTGCTTCCGAACCGGATGGACCCGGACGAATACATCTCGTCCTACGGCGCTGAAGCGTTCGTCAGGGAAATCGTCGAGGGAGCGGTTTCGGCAGTCAAATTTCAGCTTATATATTTGAGGAAATCCCATATACTCCTAGAAGAAGATGGAAGGATTCGGTATTTGCGCGACGCCGTCCGAGTCGTGGCCAGAAGGGATTCCCCGATGGAGCGGGAGCTTCTGCTGAAGGAGTTGGCCCAGGAATTCGGCGTCGCCCTCGATACGCTGAAGCAGGAATGTCTCGAGTACAGACAGCGGGAGAAAATGGAAAGCGCAAGGGATATTCCTGGCGGATCGTGGAATAATGTATGGAATGGAAATCATGTCGCATCCAAAACTCCGCCGCTAGGAGCCGCGCACGTGAACGCGGAGCGCCAACTGCTTTCCTGGATGATGCAGGACAAAGATACGGCTCTCCTCGTCGAGCAGAAGCTGGGAGACCGATTTCACGTGGAGGATCATGCGGCCTTGGCTGCTTATTTATATTCATTTTACGCCCAGAACAACGATCCTGACGTTGGCCGGTTTGTCGCGACTTTGCAGGACGACCGCCTGGAGCGAATGGCCAGCGTAATCGCCATGATAGACGTCCCGT
Organism: Cohnella hongkongensis; assembly: GCF_042654645.1. Classification (NCBI taxonomy): domain Bacteria; kingdom Bacillati; phylum Bacillota; class Bacilli; order Caryophanales; family Paenibacillaceae; genus Cohnella; species Cohnella hongkongensis. Next base: position 108,066 of record NZ_JBHSEP010000009.1, read on the forward strand.
ACGGCGAACGGGAGCTGGAGGATTGCATCCGAACGATCGGTCGAGCCTCGCTAGAGAGGGAGTATGAGCGCCTGACCGAGGAACTGAAGCGCGCGACGCGGGAAGGCGATCAAGCGCGGGTATTACAATTGGGTATAGAGATTATCGCCCTGGAGAAGCAGCGCAAGATGTCGTAAAGCGCAGCGATCCGGGGAGGAGGGAGTCGGTTATGGCAAACGATCAACACACCGGACTGGAAACGGAATCGACACTGGAACAGGTCAAAGCTCAACTCATCGAACAAGGCAAGAAAAAATCTTCCTTGACCTATAAAGACATCATGGAGAAGCTTTCTCCGTTCGATCAGGACCCCGAGCAAATCGACGAGTTTTTCGAACAGCTGGCGGATATCGGCATTGAGGTTTCCAACGACCACGACGATATGGGACGCCATGCAGGCGACGAAGACGAGCGCGACGAATTCAACTTCGACGACGATCTGAGCCTGCCTCCGGGCATTAAGATCAACGATCCGGTGCGAATGTATCTGAAGGAGATCGGCCGCGTGCCGCTGCTCGGCGCGGACGACGAGGTCGAGCTCGCGAAGAAGATCGAGATCGGCGGTCCGGACGGCGAGGAAGCGAAGAAAAGGCTGGCCGAAGCCAACCTGCGTCTTGTCGTCAGCATCGCCAAACGCTACGTCGGACGGGGAATGCTGTTCCTGGACCTGATTCAAGAGGGCAATATGGGGCTGCTCAAAGCCGTCGAGAAGTTCGATTACGACAAAGGCTTCAAGTTCAGCACCTATGCGACCTGGTGGATCCGGCAGGCGATTACCCGGGCCATCGCCGACCAGGCGAGAACGATCCGGATTCCGGTTCATATGGTGGAGACGATCAATAAGCTGATCCGGGTATCCCGTCAGTTGCTTCAGGAATTGGGCCGCGAGCCGACGCCGGAGGAAATTGCCGAGCAGATGGAGCTCAGCGTCGATAAAGTCCGGGAAATTATGAAAATCGCGCAGGAGCCGGTCTCCCTGGAGACGCCGATCGGCGAAGAGGACGACTCTCATCTGGGCGATTTTATCGAAGACCAGGAGGCGCTTGCTCCGGCCGACGCCGCCGCCTACGAGCTGCTGAAGGAGCAGCTGGAGGACGTGCTGGACACGCTGACCGAGAGAGAAGAGAACGTGCTGCGCCTGCGGTTCGGGCTGGACGACGGACGCACGCGCACGCTCGAAGAGGTCGGGAAGGTGTTCGGCGTCACGCGCGAGCGGATTCGCCAGATCGAGGCCAAGGCGCTGCGCAAGCTGCGTCATCCCAGCCGCAGCAAGAGATTAAAGGATTTTCTGGAATAAGTCGAAATGGATGCAGAGACCTTGGCCGTTATGGTTGAAGGTCTTTTTGTTCAAAAGGTATGAGGAGGCACACCGGCATGGCCGCTAATGAGGAAGAAAAACGCAACCTCATCGTGAAGGAAATCGAATCTTGGCGCCGCAGCAAGCTGTTGCCGGAGCAGTATTGCGACTTTCTGCAAAATATATATCTGGAAGATTTGGATGATCGTCCGAAAAGCTTCGCCAGCGCCGTCCTGAAGAAGATCGGCCATGCTTCCGGCAGGCAGTGGTTTCTTGCTTTTGGCATTTTTGCCTTGATTTGTTTCGTTGTTCTTCATTTTAGCGTGTTTCCTCTGGTATTGCAAATAGCGATTGCCGCTTTCGTTACCGGGGGGCTCGTCTACGCCGGCGTCCGGCAGCGGGAAAGCCGGCCGACACGAGGCTATGCGCTGCTCGGGGCGGGCATGGCATTTCTATTCGGCGCCGGGCTGACGATCGTCGGCTTGCAGTGGGGATGGGAGGGCTCCGGGCTGCTGTGGCTGCTTGCGCTGCTTGCCGTCGTCTGGATCGGCGGCGGCTTATGGCTGCGGCTGGCGCTGCCGCAATGGCTCGGCTGGCTGTCGGCTATCTCCCTGTACGCTTTGCTGCTGGCCGAGCACGCGCCGGCTTCGTCCGTGTTCGAGGTGCAAATCTTCTGGCTGCCGGCGGCGCTGTTGTTCTGTTGGCTGAGCTGGTTTCTTCACGTGCGGATCGCCTCCGCGGGAACGGCTCTGTTCGCGACGGCTCTTGTTCTCTGGTTTATGCCGGAAGTGTATTCGGCTCTGTACGGGGTTCGCCCGGAGTGGATTCAGACGGAAATTTTAATTAAAATTCTGATCGCGGGCATCGGGATGTTCCGCCTGCGAAAACAATGGATGGAATGGGTTGCTTAACAGATGACGGACAGGAAAGAGACGGGAGCGGCGCCGAAGCTGTCGCGCCGTCTGACGGCATTGGCGGAGCGGGTCTCTCCGGGGGCCCGGCTCGCCGATATCGGGACGGATCATGCGCTGCTTCCGGTTTATTTGGCGCTTGAAGGAACAATCGAATATGCCGTGGCCGGCGATATCCATGCGGGCCCGGTGAACGCCGCGCGGCGGCAGGTGGCCCAAGCGGGGCTGGAGACGGTCGTCGACGTGCGCCTGGGCGACGGAATGAGCGTCCTGCGGCCCGGAGAGGTCGATACGGTCGCGATCGCGGGCATGGGCGGCAGCCTGATGGTTCGCATACTCGAACAGGCCGGAGAGAGGCTGAACGGGGTCGAAACGCTTGTCCTCTCCCCCCACGTAGCCGAGGATGCCGTGAGACGCTGGCTGTCGGAGCACCGCTACGTGCTCGACGACGAGCTGCTGCTGGAGGAAGACGGCGTGATCTATACGCTGCTAAGAGCGACGTACGAGCGTTCTCCGGAAAAGGCGCGGGAGCTCGATGCCCGTCTGTACGACGAGCGGCTTCTGGCTCCGGCGATCGAACGGATGCCCCGCTCGCTTCTGTACGAGATGGGCCCGCTGCTGCTGAGAAGTCCGAGCGGCGATTTTCACCGCAAATGGGAGCAGGAAATCGCCAAGCGGGAGCGGGTCATCCTGCAGCTGAAGCATTCGGCCGCCCCGGAAGCGGCCGAGAAGGCGCGGGAATGGGAAGAGGATGTCAAGGAAATCAGGGAGGTGCTGGCATGTTTGCCCGGGGGGAAACGATCGTTCAACTGATGGAGAAGCTGGCGCCGAAGCATTACGCGGTGCCGGACGATAAAATTGGTCTGCAGGTCGGCACGGCCGCGAAGGAAGTGAAGCGCGTGCTCGTGACGTTGGACGTGACGCCCGAGGTGGTGCGCGAAGCCGTCGAGGTCGGCGCCGAGCTTATAATCGCCCACCATGCGGTAATCTATCGTCCGCTGGCCCATCTGCGCACGGACACGCCTGCGGGGGCGCTGGCGGCAGAGCTGCTGCGCAGCGAGATCGCGGTGTACGTGTCCCATACGAATCTGGACACGGCGGAGGGCGGCATCAACGATTGGATGGCGGATGCGCTGGAGCTGAACGGGCGGGACGTGCTGGAGGAGGTCCATACGGACCGGCTGTACAAGCTGGTCGTCTTCGTGCCGGAGTCGCATCACGAGCAGGTGCGCAGCGCCATCTTCGCCGCCGGCGGAGGCGGGATTGGCCGTTACAGCCATTGCAGCTTCAATATCGAAGGGACCGGCACGTTCCTGGCCGGGGAAGGAACCGATCCGTTCATCGGCAAGCGGGGACGGCTGACGGAGGCGAAGGAAATCCGGCTGGAGACGGTCGTGCCGTACAGCGTCCGGAAACAGGTCGTGTCCGCGATGCTGAAGGCCCATCCTTACGAGGAGGTCGCCTACGATCTGTACAGCATCGATCTGAAGGGCCGATCCTTCGGACTCGGGAGAGTCGGCAGGCTGGCCGAGCCGGAAACGCTGGACCAATTCGCCGAGCGCGTGAAGCGGGCGCTGGACGTGCCGTTCGTCCGCGTCGTCGGAGACGGCGCGAAGCCGATTCGCAAGGCGGCCGTGCTGGGCGGCTCGGGAGCCAGGTACATTCGCCACGCGATATTCGCCGGGGCCGACGTGCTCGTGACGGGAGACGTCGACTTCCATTCCGCGCAGGACGCGCTGGCGGCGGGCATCGCCGTCGTCGATCCGGGACACCATGCGGAGAAGATTATGAAGCCGAACGTCGCGGCGTGGCTGTCCGAGAGGCTGAAGGAGAAGGGCTACGCCACCGAAGTGCTGGCCTCCCAGGTGGACACGGAGCCGTTCCGGCTGCGGTAAGGGAGCGCCTTCTCCGCGTCGCCAAGCGGCGCCGGAGCTCGGGTGCCGAGCCTGCCGGAGCCGGACGGCGGTGCGGCCGCAGCGGCTTGCCGGGAGGCGGCTGGAACGATCGCCATTCATTGCCGTTGTCACGGAGAGCAATTCGCGATATACTAGTCGTTACAAACCGGAAAGCTTGACAGACAATCGCTGGCGGCTTCGGGCCGCGAGAGGAAAGTCCGGGCTCCATAGGGCAGGATGCTGGATAACGTCCAGTCAGCGCGAGCTGAAGGATAGTGCCACAGAAATGGACCGCCGATGGCTGCTTAGGCAGATCAGGCAAGGATGGAACCGTGGTGTAAGAGACCACGAGGGACACTGGCGACTTTGTCCCTGGTAAACCCCATCTGGAGCAAGACCGAGGAGAACGCGGGAGCTTCGCGCTCCAGCCCTTGCCCGGGGTGCGTTCGGGTTGGTCGCTTGAGCCGTACAGCAATGTGCGGCCTAGAAAGATGATTGTCGCTTCAATTCGTGGGAGGATCGCCTTGGGCGGTCCGCTCTGACCACGAGAAGTACAGAACCCGGCTTACGGCAAGCTTTCCGGCTAAAGACGAAATATTAACAAAAGGTGATCCAGGACGATAATCCCGGATCACCTTTTTCTTGTTATTCAGCAAGTATATCATTCGCGGTCCCGATCCGAATCCCCTCCGGCATCAGCGTGATCCCGCCCGATTTCAAGGACGGCGCATGCCGATTATGCTTGCAAGCGCCCGGTTCATCTCTGGCCGCTCATGCGCTCCAGCTCCCGGCGAATCCAGGAAGGGAAAAGCTGCAGCGACGATTGCGGGCCTTGAGCGGATTGCAGCGCCGACATGACGTCGATCTGGCCGTAGCCGTATTCGACGTCCTTGCCGGCCTGGCCCAAATCTTTCGCCGTGCTGCGGATCAGATCCGCCACCTCCACGTTGCTCAGGCCCGGGTTGGCCGCCCGAACCAGCGACACCAGGGCGGCGGCGTGCGGAGAAGCCATGGAAGTGCCGGACAGGGCGGCATAGCGGCTCCCGGGGTACGTGCTCGGAATGGACGTGCCGGGAGCCGCGACGTCGATATAATCGCCGTAATTGGAATATTCCGCCCTCCTCTCGTCCGGGTCGGTGGCCGCGACGGCGATCACCTCCGGATAAGCGGCCGGGTAGCCGGGCTGATCGGTATTGTCGTTGCCGCTCGCGGCGACGAGCACGACCCCGCGCTCGTGGGCGTACTTGATGGCGTCGTGCAGAAATTCCGCCTGAGCGTAATTGCCCAGGCTCATGTTAATGACGTGTGCGCCGTTGTCGGTCGCCCAGATGATGCCTTCGGCGACGGAATAAGTAGACCCGGCGCCGGTGCTGTCCAGCACCTTGACCGGCATGATCTTCGTGTACCAGGTCATGCCGGCGACGCCTTCGTTGTTGTTGACTTCCGCCGCGATGATGCCGGCCACGTGAGTGCCGTGTCCGACGTCGTCTTCGGGGTCGCTGGATGGATCGACGATGTTGACGCCTCGAACAAGACGCCCCTGCAGGTCGGGATGGTCGGATTGAACGCCGGTGTCCAGCACGGCGACAATGACGTCCGGACTGCCCCTCGTCACCTTCCACCCCGTCTCCGTCTCGATTTCCGGCAAGTTCCACTGATACTCCGAGTACAGCGTGTCGTTAGGAATCAGCGGCTCCTCGCCTCCTTCCTCCGCCTGCCTATTGGCGGAGAGCAGGGAGGCTCTGCCGTTGGTCAAATAGAGATAATGAGGCTCGACGTATACCGGGTCCCACTTGCTCTTGAAATAAGCCTTCAGTTCGCCGGTGTCCCGCTTTCGCGAACGAAACACGTAGATGTCTTTCGTCTGCTTCACGAAGGTCAGGTCGAGCTCCTTGCGCAGCTGAAGCAGCTGCTTCTCCGACAACGGCTTGCGGAACTTGACGACGACTTCGTCGACGGAATAGTGGCTCGCGCTGCCGTTGTCTTCCCCGCTGCGGACGGTCGTGTCGGCATTGGTTCCCGGCACGGCGGATTCGATGCGGTATCGGCCTTCCGGGGGGTAAGGCACGAGCCGCAGATTCCGCCGTTGATGGCGCTCGACCGCTTGAACGACGTCCGCGGATACGAGCGCGACGACGGCGCCGCTCCCGCCGCCGCCCGCCCGCTCCGCCAGCGCGAAGCAGCTTTTCCCGCCCGCCTGGAAGATCGGCGTCGCGTAGCTGGCCGTCCTGCGGGCGGCCGATCGGGCCTTCGCCAAGCGGGGCTGCGCTTCGCGCAGCAGGGCGGGGTTCGGCTTGCCCGCGCTGAGCTTGCTGCTGCGGCCGTTCCATTCGGCGTACAGAATTTCGGGGTGGGCTTGAAGAAAGGCGCGCAACGCTTCGTTCGACGGGGGGCCCTTCCGCAGCAGCGCGCGAACGTCTCTGATCACCTGCGCCCGCGACAGCCGCTCGGTCGCTTGGATGTCGTTTTTCATCGTTTGCAGCTTATAATTCGCTTCCCGTTTGGCGGACGGTTTCCATCCGGCCGACTCCTGACGGGGCGGAGCGGCGTCGCGGTTTGGACGTTGAACCGATGAAGGCAGCAGCGGAATCGCGATAAGGACGACGACGATGCCGAGCAGGATGCCGAGCCAGGCGTTGCGGCGCATGACGCACCTCTCCTTTGCGCTCCGTTGGGGAGCCGATTATGCTTGTTAGGATGAAGGGAGGAAGGCCAAAATATACGGCAACTTTTTCTCCCCGACAGTACCTTTTGCCGCCGTTTTATGGTACGATAATGAAAGTTTCGCACCTGACAAGCGGGACTATTTAACTTGAGACCCAACCGCTCCCATAACGATACGCTTTTCGCACAAATGGAAAGGGGATCTATCTATCCATGCCATCCACCAACCTTAAGGCGCTTGCCGAATCCAGCCGAGAGAAACTAAAAGCGGCTATCGATCCGATCGAGCAATTTTTGAATCATCATTCCCTCGAGCAGCTGGCCGAGAAGGACGACGCCGACAGCGTCGCGTTTTATTCCGGCCTGCTGTCGGATTTGCGCCACCTTCTCGTCTTCTCCGAAGTGGCCTATGAGAAGCTCGGCGCCGTGCTCAGAAGGCCGAACCTCGACACCGACCTGGCCGAACGCGCCCTGTACGAGGTTTATCATAACGGTGTCAATTCGTTCTTCTATCCGAAGAACGAATGCTACTCGGAAGACGGAAGGTACGCCTATACGGGGCAGGATGCGATCCGTTTCCGGATGAAGCCGGTTCGCGCCGCCCGCGACATCATTTTGTCGATCTCCCGCATCTACGAAGAGCTGCGCGACGATCTGTCCTATTACGAGAGCGATTATTTGACGCATCGCCGGATGCAAGGACAATCCAAATAGCAAAACTGGCTGCAACCTCCGCCCCTCTGTCCGTATACCCCGCCCGCGCGGGCGAACACTAGGACAGGGGGGTGATCAATAATGCCGAAAGACGTAGCTTGCAGCGTAAGCAACTGCACGTTCTGGAAGGAAGGCAACGCCTGCGGAGCCGGCGAAATCCAGATCGAGGTGGACGCCCACGCTCGCCGGCACTGGGATGAGGAATTCGCCGCCGAATTCGAAGACCATCAAGACCAGGCGAAGACTTCTTCGGTCACCTGCTGCCTGACGTTCGAGCCCAAATCGTAAAAACAGATCCGGAGCAGCGGCAGGCGAGATCGGTCGGGACTGGTCGTACTCCCGGGATTGTTGTACAATGAAATCATCCGATTACAATCTGACAATGGGGAGCTAATCGACTTGAACATAACGACGGATCCTCGCCTGCTCAAGCAACTGCTGCTCACGCAATGGATAACGGAAGCGAATCCGTTCTCCGGCAAATCCGCCAGCGGCGCGCCGGAGAACTATACGGGTCTGTTCGACATGCTGCTCAGCCAGTATTCGGCAAGCTCGGCGGCGTCCGGCGTTTCCGAGACGTCCGTCATGAATCCGATGGGCGGGTTGTCCGCCTACCCGGTCCATTGGGGGGGAGCGCTCGCCGGCGCCGGGGGAGCTTCCGCCTTCGACGATCTCATCGCCGCCGCCGGAGAAAGATACGGCGTAAATCCCGCCTTGATCAAGGGAGTCATTCAATCGGAATCCTCCTTTAATCCGAATGCGGTCTCCTCGGCCGGAGCCAAGGGACTGATGCAGTTAATGGACGACACCGCGCGCGGACTCGGCGTAACGGATTCCTTCGACCCCGCTCAGAACATCGACGGCGGCACCCGCTTTCTGTCGTACTTGCTGAGGAAGTACGAGGGCAATGTCGCTACGGCGCTGGCCGCCTACAATGCGGGACCGGGACGAGTCGACCGGCTGGGCTTGAAGACCGACCGGGATGTCGAAGCCAATCTTCATCTGCTCCCGTCCGAGACGCAAGGCTATATTCGCAAGGTGCTGAACGCGACCGTTCAGTGGAGCGCTTAGTCTCCGCAGGCCGGACGGACTGCGCATGCGGAATGGCTGACGCCGGCACTTCATGGATCGGGACGGGACGGCTGCGGCCGGGCCCGTCTTTTTATTTTCCCGGAACGGAGAAAAGGCTATGAACACCTATTATTACGATCACTGCGCATCCTCCCCGATGCCGCAGAGGGTGATCGACACGATGAGCGAGCTGATGAGGCTGCATTACGCGAACCCGGCGTCCCTGCATCAATCCGGAACGGAAGCGATGAAGCTGGTGGAGAGAGCCCGCGCGGGCGTGGCCGACAGGATGGGCGCCAAGCCGCAGGAGGTGGTGTTCACCTCGGGCGGGACGGAGAGCAACAACCTGGCGATCAAGGGGCTGGTCGACAAGACGGCCCGATCGGCCAAGCATCTGATCGTCTCAGCGGTGGAGCACGCATCGGTATACGAGTGCGCCAAGCAGCTGGAAGCCGGCGGAGCGGTCGATCTGACCGTCGTTCCCGTCGATTCCGCCGGCCGGGTCGACCCGGGGGACGTCGCAGCGTCGATTCGCAAGGAGACGGTGCTCGTCAGCGTCATGCACGTCAACAACGAGACGGGAACGATTCAGCCGATCGAAGAAATCGGCCGCGTCGTCCGCTCACATGGGCATGTTCGCTTTCATGTCGACGGCGTGCAGGCGATCGGCAAAGTGCCGTTCGATTGGAACGGCTCGGGCGTCGACCTGTATACGGGTTCGGCTCACAAGTTCGGCGGGCCCAAGGGCGTCGGCTTTTTGCTGGTCAGAGAAGGAGTTGAGCTGTCTCCGCTGCTTAGCGGCGGTCGTCAGGAGAACGGCATGCGCTCGGGCACGCTTAACGTTCCGGCTATCGTCGCGATGTCCCAGGCGCTCAGACTGACGACGGAAAAAACGGAGGCGAGACGCTCGGCGATGTACGCCATGAGAAGACGGCTGCTGGAGATCGTCTCGGATATTCCCGAATTGGTCGTCAACGGAACGGCGGCGGCCGATGAGCGAATGGAGCGGGAAACCTCTCCGCATGTCATCAATCTGTCCTATCCGGGAATGCGTCCGGAAGTGATAATTCATATGCTGGAGCAGGAAGGCATCTACGTCTCGACCCAGTCGGCTTGCTCCTCCAAAAGCTTAAAGCCGAGCCGCGTGCTGCTGGCAATGGGCCACGATGCGGACCGCTCCTCCGGAAGCGTCCGGATCAGCTTCGGGGACGAGCACCGGCCGGAGGATATCGAAATACTTGGCGCAAAGCTGCGTTCGGTCGTGGCCGGCTTAAAGCTGCTGGAGAGGACGAAAATATGAAATACGAGCTGGTGCTGGTCCGATTTGGGGAGATTGTCATTAAAGGGCGCAACCGCAATCGTTTTGAGACGATGCTGTTGACGCAAATCCGGACAGCGTTAAAATCGTTCGAAAAGCTGGAATTCGTCAGAAGCTACGCCCGGGTTTACATTCGGCTGAACGGAGAGAGCTACGAGCGGGTCGCGGAGAGGCTTAAGGACATTTTCGGCATTATGAGCTTCAGTCCGGTCATCGGCTCGGAGCTGGAGCTGGAAGCCATTCGCGAGCATTCGCTTCAATTGATTCGCCGGCTGAGCGCAAGGCCGAGGACGTTCAAGGTGTCGGTCAATCGCGGCTGGAAGTCGTACCCGCACAGCTCTCCCGAGATGAACCATCTGGTCGGGTCGCACGTGCTGCGGAATACGCCGGATTTGAAGGTCGACGTCCATCATCCGGACGTCGAGCTGAAGATCGATATTCAGAAGGAGCTGGCTTATATTTACTGCGAGGTCGTCAAGGGAGCGGGCGGCTTCCCTCTGGGCATGAACGGCAAAGCGATGCTGCTGCTGTCCGGAGGCATCGACAGCCCGGTAGCCGGCTGGATGGCGATGCGCAAGGGGCTGAAGGTGGAGGCGGTTCATTTTCACAGCTATCCTTATACGAGCGAGCAGGCGAAGGACAAGGTCGTCGCCTTGGCGAAGAGGTTGGCCTACTACGGCGGCAAGATCCGGCTCCACCTCGTGCCGTTCACGGAGCTTCAGACGAAGCTGGCGCAGTCCGGTCACGACAATCTGATCATTACGCTGATGAGAAGAAGCATGCTGAGGATCGCCGAGAAGCTAGCCGAGCAGAACGGAGCGCTGGCGATCGTCACCGGAGACAGTCTCGGACAGGTGGCCAGCCAGACGCTGGGCAGCATGAACGTCATCGGCCGCTCCGCGGCTCTCCCGCTTCTGCGTCCGCTGGTGATGATGGACAAGCAGGATATTATCGGCTACGCCGAGCGGATCGGCACGTACGAGACGTCCATTCTGCCTTACGAAGATTGCTGCACGCTGTTCGTGCCGAAATCTCCGGCCATTAATCCGAACCTGAAGATCGTGGAGAGGGCCGAAGCGATGATGGGCGGCGAGCTCGAGCGGCTGATCGATGAAGCCGTGCGAGGAACGGAAGTCGTCGTCTTGAAGGACGGGCCTTCCGGGGACGACGCTTCGGAGCGTCCCGAGGACGCCTGGTTTTAACGCCAAAGCCGCGAGTCGCAACATGCGATTCGCGGCTTTGGCCCGTCGTGACGGCGCTGCCGGCTCGGAATCCGCCGCTTCCGGCCCCGCCAAGGATTCAAAAAATTTACAGCTCATAACCCCCTCGGCTTGTACATAAATCTGGTTAGAGGGGGAGTGCCGAATGGGAATGATGGAATCCGTACTCGTATTTCTGAAAATCGTGATGATCAATATGCTGCTCAGCGGCGACAATGCGATCGTCATCGCTATGGCCGGACGCCGGCTGCCGCCTAACCAGAGAAGGCGGGCCGTCTGGTGGGGAGCGGCGGCAGCGGTCGTGCTCCGCTGCGTGCTGACGCTCGGGGCGATCGCGCTGCTCCACATTCCTTATTTGCAGTCGGCAGGCGCTGCGCTGCTGCTGGTGATCGCCTACCAACTGCTTATGGACCATAAGGACAAGTCGGCCGACACGCAGGCGGCCAATACGCTGGCCGGCGCCGTATGGACGATCGTCGTGGCCGATTTCGTCATGAGTCTGGACAACGTGCTGGCCGTAGCGGCGGTCGCCGACGGAGATACGGCGCTGCTGATTATCGGCATCGTCATGAGCATCCCGATTATTATTTGGGGGAGCTCGTTTATTATGCGCCTGTTGGACAGACTGCCCGGCTTGCTTTATCTGGGAGGAGGCCTGCTGGGATACACTGCGGCGGAGATGGCGATGGGCGATCCCGCCTGGGAGCCGTACAGGCACCTGCTTCCCGCCGACTCCGACAAGCTCGTGCCTCTGCTGGCGGTCGCCGCGCTGCTCGTCGTCGTCCTGCTGATGCGCAGACGCAGCCGGCAATCCCATTAGCCGCGCCTTCGGCAGGGGAATCTTTAGGGAAAATTTTGCTTTCATCAACTGGTTTTTTGCCCCGACTTCCATTAAACTAAAGGAAAAGCTGTCACGCTTCGTTACCGGAACGTGAGCTACAGAGAAATGAAGTGGGGGAGCGATCGTGAACAGACAGTCCGCAGCCGTCGGAGTTGGAGTTTTAGCTGTTGGATTAATCATTCTTCTAGGAAAATTGGGTGTATTCGCGTTTATCGGCGCGGTGTTCTGGCCTTTGTTCGTGCTGATCCCGGGCGTGCTGCTTCATGTGCTCTATTTCGGCCGAATCGTTCCGTCGATCGCGCTTATTCCGGCCGGCATCCTCACCGTCGTCTCTATCGTGCTGCTGATCGGCAATTGGTTCGGATGGGGGCTGCTGAAATACCTTTGGCCGCTGTTTCCGTTCGCGATCGCCGTCGGACTTTACGAGTATTACATTTTCGGATTCGACCGTTCCAGACAGCTGTGGCTCGCTTCCATCGGCATCGCCGGCCTGTCTTTGCTGTTCTTCCTCATGACGCTGCTGTGGACGTGGGGCATCTATTTGATTGCGATCGCTTTGATCGGCGTCGGCGCATGGCTCGTCATCCGCAGACCGAAGATTTGGTGAAGAGGCTTTGGAGCTGCCGGAGTGGATAGAAATGGATTGGCTTTTCGGCGAACGTAGCGTATAATATAAGGGATGAGGACCAGCGGCATTCTCATGCGCGCTGTGTCGATCGTACCGGTGATGGTGATTAACGTCGGCCTCGTGTCGGCGTTTTGTTTTGTGAAATAGAAGCACCTTAACGGGCGGTTGATCCGCTTGCAGATCATGGAGCGCTAACAGAGACTACAAGGAGTGGAAGTATGCATTCGAGAGACAAAATTCGCAACATCGCCATTATCGCCCACGTCGATCATGGCAAAACGACTTTGGTAGACCAGCTGCTGCGACAGTCGGGCACGTTTCGCGACAACGAGCAGCTGCAGGAGCGCGCCATGGATTCCAACGATCTTGAGCGGGAGCGCGGGATTACGATTCTGGCCAAGAACACGGCGGTCAACTACAAGGATACGCTGATCAACATCGTCGATACGCCGGGACACGCCGATTTCGGAGGCGAGGTCGAGCGAATCATGAAAATGGTCGACGGCGTGCTGCTGGTGGTCGACGCGTTCGAGGGCTGCATGCCGCAGACGAAGTTCGTGCTTCGCAAGGCGCTGCAGCAAGGCTTGACCCCGGTCGTCGTGCTGAACAAGATCGACCGTCCGGCCGCCCGCCCCGCCGAAGTCGTCGACGAAGTGCTGGAGCTGTTCATTGAGCTGGAAGCTTCCGACGAGCAGCTGGATTTCCCGGTCGTGTACGCTTCGGGGCTGAACGGCATCGCCGGCTATTCCCCGGACGATCTGAAGGAAACGATGGAGCCGCTGTACGAAATGATTCTGAAGCATATTCCATCTCCGAAGGAAAATCCGGACGATCCGCTCCAGTTTCTCGTCACATTGCTCGATTACAATGAATATTTGGGCCGTATCGCCATCGGGCGCGTGAATCGCGGCCATATCCGGCAAGGCCAGGCGGTGGCCGTCATCGATCGCGAAGGCGCCGTCAAGCAGGCTCGCATCGAGAAGCTGTTCGGCTTCCAGGGTCTCAAGCGGATCGAGGTGGAGGAGGCGGCCGCCGGAGATATCGTGGCGATCGCCGGCTTGAAGGAGATTAACATCGGCGAGACGATCGCCGATCCGGGGCATCCCGAGCCTTTGCCGGTGCTGTCCATCGACGAGCCTACGCTGCAGATGACGTTTCTCGTCAATAACAGCCCGTTCGTAGGACGCGAAGGCAAGTGGGTCACTTCCCGCAAGCTGCGCGAGCGGCTGTTCAAGGAGATCGAGACCGACGTCAGCTTGCGGGTCGAGGAGACGGACAGCCCGGACGCGTTCATCGTCAGCGGACGCGGCGAGCTCCATCTCGGCATTCTGATCGAGAACATGCGCCGCGAAGGATTCGAGCTGCAGGTGTCCAAGCCGGAGGTTATTTTGAAGGTGATCGACGGCGTGAAGAGCGAGCCGATCGAGCGACTGCTGATCGACGTGCCCGAAGAAAGCATGGGAGCGGTTATGGAAAGCCTTGGAACGCGCAAGGCGGAGATGGTCAACATGATTAACAACGGCAACGGCCAGGTGCGTCTGGAGTTTCTCATTCCCGCTCGCGGGCTGATCGGTTACCGGACGAACTTCCTGACGCTTACGCGCGGCTACGGCGTCATGAACCATGCCTTCGACAGCTACGGACCGGTCGTCGGCGGCCAGGTCGGCGGAAGGCATCAGGGCGTTCTGATCGCCAGCGAGACGGGGAAATCGACGATGTACGGCATGCTGTCGGTCGAGGATCGCGGCATACTGTTCCTGGAGCCGGGAGAAGACGTGTACGAGGGCATGATCGTAGGCGAGCATACCCGCGATAACGATATTATCGTCAACATCTGCAAGGAGAAGGCGCTGAACAACATTCGCACCGCCAACAAGGAAGAGACGGTTAAGCTGAAGTCGCCTCGCCTGATGTCGCTCGAGGAAGCGCTCGAATACCTGAACGACGACGAGCTGTGCGAGATTACCCCGAAGAGCATCCGTCTTCGCAAGAAGCTGCTGAACAAGAGCGAGCGCGACAGAGCGGAGAAGCATCGCCGCATGGCCGAGTCGGGCGTCTAATCGCCCGCCACGCACGAAAGGGGGATTTCCATGCAACAGTGGTTTCACGATCACCCGATCATTTCCTACATTTTGATTGTCGCCTGTACGATTTACATTTTCAATTCCGTCTTCAGAGTCGGGAGACTCCCGATTCTGAAGGAGATTGTCGTGCATATCGTTCTGGCGCTCGGCTGCCTCGTGCTGCTGCTGCTGCAGCTGGACAAGCTTCCGATCATCCAGTGCATGGGCGTCGCGGTGGCTATGATGCTGCTGCTGAGGCTTCGCCAGCTTTACGACAAGCGCAAGGCTCATCGGAAGAACAAGGACGGCGAGGCGCCGCCGGCCGGTTAACCCGCCGCCGGCGCCGCCGACTGTCCGGATGCTGCAGAGAAGAGGAGGAAGCCTGCCGTGTCTCTGATGGATGCTTTATTTTATTGGCTGCAGATGAAATGGATCGTCTCCGAACGACCCGACGACGAAGCGGCCAGGGAGACGCTTGCCTTTTTCACGCAAATTTTGTCGGAGGACCATCGATTGACGTCGTTCGATGTCGGCTCGACGGACGAACACAAAGTATACATAACTTATGTCGCGGAGGAAGGCGGCGCTTCGCGCACGGTCTGGTTCGACCGCGAAGCCGTGGAGCAACTGAATCGGGAGATGTTCGGCGGGTCCTCCGGCTGCGGACCGGAATTCAATCCAGAGGATGAGGAGGATCAGGATTGAGCCAGCATACACCGCTTCCGTCGCGTTCAAGCAGACGCGGCTCCGCTCCTAAAGCCTCGAAAAAGCCGGGAAGAAAACTCCGCTGGGGCAGGCTCCTGTTTCTGTCGCTCGGTCTGATCATCGTTCTGCTGGCGGGATACGTGGCGTATTTGTATTTCGGCTCCTATAAGCCGAATCTGGCCAAAATCGCCAAGCCGAACGACGGCACCGGCGTCGCCGCCGCGATCCCGAAGGAGGAGCGGGCGCAGGTCAAGCCGATCTCGTTCGTGCTGCTCGGGCTCGACACCCGCAGCGCGACCGGCAGCATGAATACGGACGTGATGATGGTGGCCGCCTTTAATCCCCGGACGAAAACGGCGACGATCGTCTCGATTCCGCGGGACAGCGATTTGAAGGTGGACGGGTATAAGAGGCATAAGGCCAACGGGTATTACGCCGCTTTCTACATGTACGGGAAAAATACGGAGAAGCTGGAGAAGGAGAAGCTTGCCGGATATGCGCAGGACGAAACCCGGCTGCTGCTGTCCCGGTTCTTCGGAATTCCGGTCGATTACACCGCTGTGATCGACTTCCAGGGGTTCGTCGACGTTGTGGACGCCCTCGGCGGCATTCAGGTGACCGTGGATCAGGATATGAGGTATATGGATTCCGTCGACGGCACCGATATTAATCTGGTGAAGGGCGAACAGGAGCTGAACGGGGAGCAGGCGCTGGGCTTCGTTCGCTATCGGCAGTCCAATTCCAACAAAGGCTTCAAGCCGACGGCGGAATCGAGCGACTTTCAGCGCAACGAGCGGCAAAATCAGGTGCTCGGCGCGATCGCCGACAAGATGAAGTCTCTCGGCAGCGTCACGAAGGTCGACGGTCTGCTGAACGCGGTCGGCAACAACCTGCGAACCGACATTCCGGCATCGCAGATCGAGAACATCATTACGACGTACTTCGGCATCAATCGTTCCGATATTCGCTTTATTCCGCTGACGGGCACCTGGAAAAGTCCGTACGTGATCTTGGACGACGACAGGTTCGCGGAAGCGAAAAAGGCGTTGGAGGAGGAGCTCCATCCTGAAGGACGCGGGGGAGCCGCTGCGGCCGGAGCGAGCGGATCGGCCGAATCAGCCGCCGGAGAGCCATAGCGCGAATGGCGCCGCCAGGGAACGCTCCCTGCGGCGCCATTCGTATTTTTTTACGGCTGGAGCAGCGCCCGCCACCGTTCGTAAGTGTCCCGCGCCCTGCCTTGCTCGAGGATCGATTTGGCGGTATAGAGCCCTTCCTCGACGGAGCCGACCCGGTTCGCGAGATGAAGGCGGTACGCCGCGTTCAGCAGCACCTGGTTCATGAACGCCAGGTGGCCTTCTCCGCGAAGAACGGCTTCGGTCGCTCCAATCTGCGAAGCGGCCGTCCACTCGACGTCCGGAACGGGCGTGTCGAGTCCCCACGATTCGGGGCTGACGACGTTCAAGCTGGCGCTGCCCCGCTCTACGATATAAGTGCGCGTAGGCCGGTCGACGAACAGGTCCTCCGAGCCTTCGGCGCCCTGCACGATCAGCGCTTTGCGGTATTCCAGCGCAGTCATCAGGCGGGAGAGGCGATCGAAGACGGTGTTGTGATAGACGCCGAATACGAGATAGGGAGAGCGGCCGTAGTCGATCAGCTTCTCCGCCGTATTCAGCGCCGTTCTCATGCCGAGCTGCTCGCGGATCGGGCGAAGCCGGCCGAGCGGCGGGCACCACCGCTCCGCCGGCGCGTACAGAAGACCCGTCCTCTTCGCCGCCGCTACGATCGTCTCGCGAGGCAGTTCGTCCGGACGAATGCCGAGCTCGCCCAACAGATCGTGCAGCGTGATTCCCCATTTGGGCGGGAGAGAGCCCGCGCCGTGCAAAGTGACCGGCAGTCCCGCAGCGGCGAGAACGAACGCGCATGCGAAGGAGGCGTAAAACGACTTTTTGCGGCCGTCGTAAGGGCCCGCGCAGTCGATTCCTTCCTCGAGCGGCGTCTCCCGCCAGGCGGCTTGTCTGCACGCGTCGACGAACGCATTCAGCTCCTCGACGCTCTCCATTTTGATCCGCTCGGCCATGAGGAACGCGCCGATCTGAGCGGGGGTCGCCCGCAGGCTCATAATTTCCTCCGCCGCTTGCAGGCTTTCTTCATAGGTCAAATCGCGGGCTCCCCGCTTGCCTCTGCCGACTTCCTTTAACCATGCGATCATCTCCGCCTCGTCCCTCTCTCTTTGTTTTCTTGCAGCAGCTGATGCACCTTGACGATCGAAGTGGCGACGTCCACCATTCTTTTGCGCTCGTTCATCGCTTGTTTGCGCAAAATATCGTAGGCTTCGGATTCGGTTACGTTTTTGATTTCGCATAAAATTTTTTTGGCGATATCGATCCATTTTCTCTCTTCGATACGGCCGAGCAGCTGCTCTCTCTCGCTCAGCCACTGCCTTCGCTCCATAAATTGCTTCGCCCCGATGTGAAGAGCCCAATGAATTTCCGAGCCGGTCATGGAGGGCGTCAGCAGGCCGTCGATCGGAATGTCGTCCTCGCAAGCTTCCAGAGATTGGGCCGCGGCTTCTTCGTCGCACCACCAGAGCAGCGGCAAGGCTTTGAACTGAAGCAGGCGGTCGCCCCATGCGTGGATCGAATGGATCGGAAGCTGCATAATCGCGGCATCCGCGTCCCGGATGAGGTGAGCGGCCTGGTCCTTGGAGGAGGTTCCGAATACGAAATAGCCGTGCGAGCGAAGCGTCGATTCGGGGCGTGCCTGAGCAGAAGGGGCAAGCGGCCTCTCTGCCGCCGGAGCGCGGTCGTGAATTACCAACAAGGAACGCATATGTCGACCCCCCCCTCATTTCTGTGGATCCAATCAATATGTCATGTAATCTCACGTAAATTTTATAACATAACGAGGGCTCTGCTGTCTATCGTTCACAATAATAAATTTATGTTAGGTATATTGACGTGAGATCGACCGATATTGTATAGTTAGACCATCAACCTATTCATTTTTATAACGAGGAGTACAACGAGGTACTCGCTCAAGCGGCAATGGAGCCTGCTATTCGGAATTCGCGGAATGACTGATCCGCGAAGCGCGAAGGCGGGCTTTTTAAGTGATTCAGAAAGGGTCAAATTCGCTATCCTTAGATGGATCGCCTCCGACAAAAACGCGATTCTGCGTCCAGAGGACGCCAAAGCCGTTTTTGCTTGAGTTTCAGGCATTCGGGAGGGAGAGGAGAAATGATGATGAATAACGCGAGGAAAAAGCTGGTGCTTGTCGGAAACGGGATGGCCGGCGTGAGGACGATCGAGCATCTGCTGAAGCTGGCCCCTCAAGCGTACGAGGTGACTATTATCGGGGCAGAGCCGCATCCCAATTATAATCGGATCATGCTGTCGTCCGTTTTGGCCGGAGGCGCGACTCTGCAGGAGATCGTCATGAACGACTGGGATTGGTACGAGCAGAACGGCATTCGCCTGCTTGCGGGACATCGGGCGACGAGCCTGGATACGAAAAAGAAACAAGTGACGACGGATCGGGGCGAGGCGCTGGAATACGACAAGCTTATTCTGGCGACCGGATCGAATCCGTTTATGCTGCCGCTGCCGGGCGCGGACAAGGAGGGCGTCATCGCCTTCCGGGATATTAGCGATTGCGAGAAGATGATAGAGGCGTCGAAGAAGATCAGGAACGCGATCGTCATCGGCGGCGGCCTTCTTGGACTGGAAGCGGCGCGGGGATTGCTTCATCTCGGCATGGACGTCTCGGTCGTGCACATTAACGGCTACCTGATGGAAAGACAGCTGGACGAAACGGCGGCGAAAATGCTGCAAAGCGAGCTTGAACGGCAGGGCATGAAGTTCCTGCTTCGCAAAAATTCAAGCGCCGTTCTCGGAAGGAAGCGAGTGACGGGGCTGGCGTTCTCCGACGGCACGGAAGCGAGCGCCGATCTGATCGTGATGGCCGTCGGCATCAAACCGAACGTCGAGCTGGCGAAGTCGGCCGGGATCGAGGTCAATCGGGGAATCGTCGTCAACGACTGGCTGGAGACGAGCGCGGAGGACGTGTACTCGGTCGGAGAGTGCGCGGAGCACCGGGGAATCGCCTACGGACTCGTCGCCCCGCTGTACGAACAGGGAGCGGTGCTGGCCAAGCGGCTTGCCGGAGCGGAGACGGCCGGCTACGAAGGCTCCGTCACCTCGACGAAGCTGAAGGTGTCCGGGGTGGACGTCTTCTCCGCCGGACGCTACGACGAGCCTGCCGGCTCGCGGGCGCTTCGCTATCAGGACGAGGTCGACGGCGTATACAAAAAAATCGTCCTGCAGGACGACAAGCTGATCGGAGCGGTGCTGTTCGGGGATACCGGAGACGGGGCGAAGCTATACTCCGTCATGAAGAACGGGGAGTCGGTCAAGGGCCGCGAGAAGGAGCTGCTGCTGGGCATCGCTCCGGGACAGCCGGGTTCCGATCCGACGGAACGGTTAAAGCAGCTGCCGGACGACGAGATTATTTGCGGCTGCAACGGCGTATCCAAGGGGGCGATCGCGGAAGCGATTCTGAATAAAGGGTGCGCGAGCGTCGGGGAGATTAAAGCTTGCACGAAAGCTTCGGGCTCCTGCGGCGGCTGCAAGCCGCAAGTCGAAGGACTGCTCGCCATCTATGCGGGCGAGAATGCGGTAGACGTCAAGGAAGGCATATGCGGGTGCACGCCGCTGGGCAGAGACGAGATCGTCGCGGAGATCCGCCGGATGAAGCTGAAGAGCATCAAGGAAGTCATGAACGTGCTGGAGTGGAGCCAGCCCGAAGGCTGCTCAAAATGCCGGCCGGCGCTGAACTACTATCTGGGCATGCTGTGGCCGGAAGAGTATAAGGACGAGAAGGAGTCCAAAATTACGAACGAGAGATACCACGCCAACATTCAGAAGGACGGCACGTTCTCGGTCGTTCCGAGAATCTACGGCGGCGTCACCTCTCCGGCGGAGCTGAAAAAAATCGCGGAGGTGGCGGAGAAGTTCGACGTGCCGATGGTGAAATTTACCGGGGGCCAGCGGCTCGATCTTCTGGGCGTGAAGAAAGAGGATCTGCCGAGAATGTGGGAGGAGCTGGATATGCCGTCGGGCCACGCCTACGGAAAAACGCTCCGGACGGTCAAAACTTGCGTAGGCTCGACGTTCTGCCGGTTCGGAACGCAGGACTCCATCTCGATGGGCATTCGGCTGGAGAAGGAGTTCGAACGGCTGAACACGCCGGCCAAGGTGAAGCTGGCGGTGTCCGGCTGCCCGAGAAACTGCGCGGAGGCGACGATCAAGGACTTCGGCGTCGTAGCCATAGACGGAGGCTGGGAGCTGCACATCGGCGGCAACGGCGGCGTCCACGTGCGCGCGACGGATCTGCTGTGCGTCGTGAAGACGGAGGACGAGGTCGTCGAATGGGCGGGAGCGTTCCTTCAATATTATAGAGAAAACGCCCAATGGAACGAACGGACGTCGACATGGGTGGAACGGATCGGCCTGGATGCGGTGAAAGCCGCGCTGCAAGGCAAGGAGGCTCGCGCGGAGCTGTACGCCCGGATCCGCAGGACGCTCGACTTGACGACCGATCCGTGGAAGCAGATCGT
Organism: Cohnella hongkongensis; assembly: GCF_042654645.1. Lineage (NCBI taxonomy): Bacteria > Bacillati > Bacillota > Bacilli > Caryophanales > Paenibacillaceae > Cohnella > Cohnella hongkongensis. Next base: position 129,046 of record NZ_JBHSEP010000009.1, read on the forward strand.
CGAGGACGGAACGCTGCGCAAAAACTTCGAGCCTTTGGCGGAAGCTGAAACGGTGTAACTTATTACGAGGACTAAGGCAGGTGCAGGCGGATGAACAAGCTTCTTGTCGGCAACATCGGAGACATCGACTTGAAAGGTTCGCGTACGCTGAACATACGGAACAAGCAGATCGCGCTATTCCGTCTCTCGGACGGGGAAGTGCTGGCGGTCGAGAACAGGTGCCCGCACAAAGGCGGGGCGCTGTCGGAAGGGATGGTGTGCGGCGGCGTCGTTCATTGCCCGCTCCACGATTGGAGGATCGATCTGCGCAGCGGAGCTGTGCAGGAGCCGGACGAAGGCTGCGTGGAGACGTACGAGGTGGAAGTCGATCGCTCCAGCGGCGCGATCTATGTGACGATCGATTCGCTGTCAGGCGCGGAGAAGGGCGCATGAGGCCCGGGATCGTTCATCTCGTCGGGGCCGGGCCGGGAGATCCGGAGCTTATCACCGTTAAAGCGCTCGGACTGATCCGGCAAGCGGACGTCATCGTCTACGATCGCCTCGTCGACGAACGGCTTCTCGGCTGGGCGAGGGCGGACGCCCAGCTCGTCTATTGCGGCAAGGAGCCCGGGCGCCACGCGATGACGCAGGAGCGGATTCACGACGAACTGGCGAAGCATGCGCTGCGGGGGAAAACCGTTGTGAGGCTCAAGGGCGGAGATCCTTATCTCTTCGGCCGCGGCGGAGAGGAGGCGGTCAATCCGTCGCTCGTCATCGTCGGGGAGACGGTGAAGGTGCGGCAGCAGCTCGAACGGCTGGCCGACGAAGCTGCGGCGATGGCCGGGTGAAGGTCTCGTCGGGCGGTCGGGGTCAGCCGGATTACGCACCGCGTCTTCGTGCCGCGCTTCCGGCAGGGACCGGCACTGGCGGCGAAAGTCCGTTGGAAACCGGATAGGGATATGGTATAATGAAGCCAGCACAACCGTTATGGGGGGCTGCGGGTGATCTACGCGAGACCTACTTTGGCCGATCGGATCTTTCAACAAGCCGTCTGCGAACGCACGGACTGCCGTGCGTCTGCAGCCATGACGAAAGCCCAGTGAAATTTTCACTGGGCTTTTTGTCATTTCTGGGGTCTTTCCGCCGGAGGAGTGCCCAGATTTTCCGGCTCTCTCGGGGGAATGATGCTGCGGGGGATTTGCGGAATAAGCCTTCCGACGATATCGGCGAGCTCGTCCGCGAATCCGGAGATCGGACGGCCGTTCTGAACGTCTGCGTGGATTTCCCGTATTCTCTGCCCGATATCGATGTCCGCCGTAACCAGCGCGTCGATGCCGTACGGATCTTTGCGGAACGCTTCGGCCACCGCGTACTTGATCGTCCCGACCTGCGAGCGCTCCATTTTCTCGTCGACGTCGATTCCGACGATCGCGTATCTGCCGAAGACGACGCAGTTGGCATCCTTAACGCCTTCGACGCCGCGGGCCAGCGACTCGAGATGGGCAGCCGTCTGCTGCGGGTTGCGCTGCATGTCGTCCGCCGTCCCGTCCAGAGCTTGAGCCTGAGGCGCGCCTTCGTTCGCCCCCGGGTTCGTCTGCCGGTTGCCGCCGCAGCCGGCGGAACCGAGCGCAAGCAAGATCGCGAGCAGGGCCGCGACCGGGCCGGCGATCGTTCTGTTGAATTTCATCGTTGTTCACCACCCTGGTTGGAGGGATGCCCGGATCGACCGCTTGGAGTCGGCTTCCGCCTCCGTCGAGTCGGTCGTTCGCAGGAAAAGCTTGCTTCTCGTATTGTTCCCTGTCGTCCGTTCACTATGTAAGCCGTGGAGAAAAAACGGAGCTATGGCTCGGCATACGCCCATAAGCTCGAATCGGGAGGGAACGTCCATGAGAAAAATCTATGTTCTGGATACGAACGTCCTGCTGCACGATCCGCTCTCTTTGTACGCATTCGACGACAACGAAGTCATTATTCCCTCCGTCGTTCTGGAAGAGATAGACTCCAAGAAGAGGCTGGCCGACGAGATCGGCCGCAACGCCCGCAACATCTCCAGGGAGCTGGATGCGATGAGAACCCACGGGCCGCTTCATACGGGCGTCCCGCTGCCGGGCGGAGGCTTGCTTAAAGTGGAAATGAATCATCGCCGGTTCGTGAAGGTTCAGGAGTTGTTCGGAGAGATGACGAACGATAACCGGATTTTAGCGGTGGCGTTGAATTATCATATGGAGGAGCAGGAGACGGACGGCCCGCGGCCGGTCGTCCTCGTCAGCAAGGACGTTCTCGTGCGCGTGAAGGCGGACGTGCTCGGAATCGTCGCGCAGGACTACCTCTCCGATCGAATCGCCCCGGCGACGGATCAATATACCGGCCACGCTACGCTGCAGGTGCACCCGTCGGTCATCGACGAATTTTATTCGACGCGGTCGTTAAGCATCAAATCGCTCGGACTGAAGACGAAACTTCACCCGAACGAGTTCGTCATTCTTCGGGACGAGATGGGCACTTCCAAATCCGCGCTTCTCAAAGTGACGCCCGACGGCCTTCGCCTGGAGCCGCTGCATATGAGCAACGACCCAGTATGGGGCATCACCGCCCGCAACGCCCAGCAGCGCATGGCGCTGGAGCTGCTGCTCAGCGACGACATTCCACTCGTCACGCTGACAGGACGCGCCGGAACGGGCAAGACGCTGCTAACGCTGGCGGCCGGGCTGATGAAGGTCGAGGACGAGCATAAGTTCAAGAAGCTGCTGATCGCTCGCCCGGTCGTTCCGATGGGCAAGGACATCGGCTATTTGCCGGGAGAGAAGGAGGAGAAGCTGCGCCCGTGGATGCAGCCGATCTACGACAACCTCGAATACTTGTTCGACACGAAGCGAGCCGGAGACCTCGATAAAATATTGATGGGCATGGGAAGCATTCAGGTCGAGGCGCTGACGTATATTCGGGGCCGGTCGATTCCCGGACAGTTCATCATCATCGACGAAGCGCAAAACTTGAGCAAGCACGAGGTCAAGACGATCGTCTCCCGCGTCGGCGAGAACAGCAAAATCGTGCTTCTGGGCGATCCGGAGCAAATCGACCATCCTTATTTGGATTCGCAGAGCAACGGTTTGACCTATCTGGTGGAGCGCTTCAGGGAAGAAGGAATCAGCGGCCACATTACACTAGAGAAGGGCGAACGCTCCCGATTGGCCCAGTTGGCCACGGAGAAGCTGTAACCGATCGATCGCAACGTGCCGTTCCTGTCGGCGGGGACGGCTTTTTTTCGCGCCTTCGGTGAAGCGCTTCCGGAAAAGGGGAGACAGGCCGCGCGCGGCCTGTTATCATGAAGCTAGCGATGTTTAACGATACGACGAAAAAGGTGAGGTTGTGGCGCGTCGAAAGCTGGCCCTGGTGTTTCTTCTGCTGTGCGTCATGGTGTTGCTGCTGTCGCCGTGGGCGGATGCTCCGACTTCCACCTCGGTTCCCGTCGTCGCTCCGCCGGGCGGGGCGGCCCTCGTCGAGGAGCCCGAGCAGGCGGAGGAGGTAGCCCGATTGACGATCGAAGTCGCGCTTGAGGAGCCGGAATTCCGCGCTCTGTCCGACCGGAACGACGATTTTAAGTCCCGAAATCCCGGCATCGAGGCGGAGCTGCGAAGAGTCGCCCCCGAGCAGGCCTACGACGCATTCCGGCGAGCCTCGGAGCTGGAGGAGGCGGCCGACGTTATGCTGTTCCGCAACGAATGGGTGGCGGAGTTCGCATCGGCCGGCCATCTGTTTCCGGCCGATTCGGCGTTCGTCGGCAAGGCGCTTGGCGAGCAGTTCGAGGCGCTGTCCGGACCGCTGAAGTGGAACGGATATTTGTGGGGCGTTCCGCGCGATATGGACCCGCACGTGCTGGTTTGGAACTCGGATCTGCTGCGGGCCTGGCTCGGAGAGGACGCCTCGCTTCCGCTGACGCCGGAGCAATGGGAGACCGCGGCGGCCGGCGCCGGAGCGGAGGAAGGCGGAGGGGCGGCCTGGCTCGCCATCGACCCCGCCGATCCGTTCGCGCTGCTGGCGTGGGTGGAGAACTACGCGCAGACGCGAACCGACGAGCTGTGGACGCAGGAGAGCGAGCCTTGGGAAGGGACGGAGCGTGGGCAGGCGCTGGCGCTGCTGGAGAGAAACAGGGAGAGCGTGCGGTTCGAGCGGGATGTTCGCGAATCGATTCGGGCGCAGGCCCAGGGCCAAGTGCTGGCGGCCGTTATGCCTTACTCGGAGGCGATCCGGCTCGCTCCGCCCGGCGAAGACGGGGAAGGCCGGCCCGAGCTGGCCATCGACCACAGCGGCTGGAAGCTGCCGTTCGTATGGCCTCGCGGCAGCAGCTTCGTGATCTCCTCCCGCACCGAAGCGGAGGAGGCGGCGGCCGCCTGGATCGCGGAGATGACGGGCGAGCAGGCTCAGCTGTCGAATCTGGAGGAGCAGGGGAAGCTGCCGGTTTTCAGCTCGCTGTACGAAGCCGACCGAAGGCTGGCCGACCTGCTTGCGGGCAGATCCGGGCAGGCTTTCCCGGATCAGGCTCCGCTGCTGTACGGTCCGGAAGCGGTTCGGCGGCTCGACGAGGTCGGCCGGCTGTGGAGCCGCTTCGCCGGCGGCGAATTGACGCGGGAGCAGTGGGGAGAGGAATGGCGCATGGCGATGGAAGGCTGAAGTCAGCCTCCGATCGCCAGATCTACGGTCAGCACGCCGTCCTCCATCTCCACGCTGCGCGCCTTGACGTATTTAATGAGCTTCTGCGGGTAGAAGCCGAGATCGAACTCTCTTTCCAGCTCGGCCCGCGTCGTATCGGGCAGGGACAGCCCGTTGAAGATCAGCGTGTCGACGTGAAACCGGATGGCGTTCTCCGGCTCTTCCTCGATCGTGTACCGGCCCTGAATCGTCACCTGCAGACGGCCGTTGTCTCCCTCCATCGTCAGCAAGCCGTCTTCAAACCGGAAGGAGAAGTCGTCGAAGCGACTGTCCTCCGAGCGCAGAAATTCGTTCAGCTGCCGGTCGGACAACGTCAGCTTCGCCTTCAGTCCGCTCGTATTCACGATGCCCGGGGTCTTCTGAATATAGTCGGGGAGACGGGTCATGGCGCGGGCCAGCGCGTTAAAATACTGTTTGACCTCGAACAGGCCGACGTTGCGCCAATACGCCTGAAGCTCCTCCATGAGGCGGCGCAGCAGCTGTTCGTCGTCGCTGGAGGCGAGCTCGCGGTCCAGCTCGCCCCGCAGCGCGGTCACTCTGTCCCGCTGGGCGATCAGCTCCGTTTCGACGGAGATGAGGTCTTCCTTGTCCCGCCTCAGCCGGTCGTAACCTTCCTTCAGTTGGCTGTACTGCTCGGCGTAGGCGTTCATCGTCCGGTGATCGGATTGCAGGATCGTATCCATCGTGTCCCAGACGCGAATCAGCTTGGGCAAGGAATTGGCGTTCAGCAGCGCGGACAGCCAGAAGTCCTTGTAGCCCATATAATAGGAGCGCAAAACCCGGCCCGCCCGCTCGCGCTGAACGGCGATCGCCATCTCTCGTTCGGCGAGAAGCCGCTCGTTCCGCTCGATCTCCGTCTGTGTCTTGTTTTTTAATCCGGATATTCTCTCGATTTCCCGGTTCAGCTCGACGACCGACAAGCTTTTCTCTAGCAGTTTTCTCGTTTCCTCGGGATAGGGCTCGGCATAGACGGGAAGCAACGCTCCGCCTCTGGAGACGCCCGCTAGAAATATCGAAACCGCGAGCGCTATCGTCATCATTCGACGCATCGGGTCACTCCTTTCCTGCGGCGTCCGATCCTATGCTATTATAAACTTTCGATATCACTTGGGGAAGGTGCGGATCGTATGGAACAGGCTCAAGCTCGCCGTTTTCCCTTGCTGGACGCCGTCTCCGCCGCCATCGATGCGGAAGGCCGGCCGGCGATTGCAGCCGACGGGGCGACGTTGTCCGCGATTTCCTTTTACCATTATATGTCGCTCTGCCTCTATCATCCCGAATTCGGCTATTATCGTTCAGGTTTCCCGAAGGTGGGGAGGGAAGGGGACTTCTACACCAGCTCATCTATCGGGGACGTGATGGGAGAAACGTTGGCGGGGTGGCTGCGAGAGGCCGCACTCGCCCGTTTCGGACCCGGCGCGGCGGTCGAAGTGCTCGATTGGGGCGGGGGGACGGGGCGTCTAAGCCGGCAGATGCTGGACGCCTGGGCCGCTTCGTCGGACCGGCCGGAGGATGGCGCGGCTCCGGCGTTCGCCGTCACCGTCGTCGACGGGAATCCCGCCCATCGCCGCGAGGCCGAACGGGAGCTGGCCGCTCATATTCGGGCCGGAACGGCTCGGGTGTCCGACGAGACGGAATGGGAGAAGCTGCTCGCGCCCGATCGCCCGGTTATCGTCGTCGCCAACGAGCTGCTTGACGCGTTTCCCGTTCACCGGCTCGTCATGCAGGACGGGAAGCTGAGCGAATGGGGGGTCGCCCGCACGGCGGAAGGCCGCTTGGTTCCCTGCTTGATGGAGCCGACCGACGTCCGGCTAGCCGATTGGCTCGCCGAGGAAGGGGTCGAGCTGTTGGACGGCCAGACCGTCGAAGCGAATCTGGACGCCGCGGCTTGGGCTGCGGACATCGCCGTCCGCTTCGCCCGGGCGCTGCTCGTCCTGATCGACTACGGCGACGAGACCGCCGAGCTGATCTCCCCTCACCGGATGGACGGAACGCTGCTCTGCTACTATCGCCACCGGGCGCACAACGATCCGTATCAATGGCCGGGGGAGCAGGACCTCACCGCGCACGTTAACTTCAGCCATATTCGGCGAAGCGTGGAGAAGCGGGGAGGGCGGCAAATCTGGTACGGCTCGCAGAAACGGTTTCTGGTCGAGGCCGGCTTGCTGGAGCGGTTGACGGCGCACGGCTTCACGGATCCGTTTCACCCCGTCGTTCGGCGCAACCGGGCGATTCGCCAGCTGCTGCTGTCCGACGGCATGAGCGAGCTGTTCAAGGTTCAAGTGTTCGCGATCGGCCGGTCGACATGACAAGAGGCTGCTTCCCCGCCGTATGGCGGGAAGCAGCCTCTTGTCATGTAACGTATGTATCCGGTTCCGAAGGGGAGATTAGACGGGAATTCCCATCTCGAATACGGACCAGTACGTGAATCCGAGAAAGGCTAAAACCATGTAGCCCCAGAATACCATCAGGTAGGTCCGCTCGGTGAAATTCAAATAACCGATCAGGAAGAAAACGGCAGTTTGGATGAAGAACAGTAGGGCGAACTCGTACATGTCTCCCGCAAACGCCATCAAGGCGATTACCAGCGTCCAGAAGCCGAGGACCCTAAACATTCGTGCCATCTTGAATACCCCTCTCATACGCGCAAGACGATTTCTAAAGCATATTATAACGGCTCCGCATAGGCGTGTAAACCCAACAAGTCGTGACGAATCGGCAAACTTTTTCGCCGCTGCCTTATCCTTCCCTCCATTATGGCGAGTTATGCATCGTTTCGAGGCGAACCTAAGGATCGATTCGAAAGGTATAGTGACAGGAAAAGTGGATATAAATAGGAGTATCCGATAGATTCTATGAATTCTACTACGGGCATAGAAATGAAGAAAGCAGCAAAATATATGCGAAGCTTAAGGAGGGAAGGGCCACCCATGACGGCTGCGAGACAAGACGCATGGAGTCCGGATGACGACTTGATATTGGCGGAAGTGACTTTGCGCCACATTCGCGAGGGCAGCACGCAGCTATCCGCGTTCGAGGAAGTCGGGCAGCGAATCGCCCGTACTTCAGCGGCATGCGGATTCCGCTGGAATAGCTGCGTTCGCAAAAGATACAGCGAAGCGATCGGACTGGCCAAACAGCAGCGCCAGAAACGAAATTATCTCAAAAAACAGGGAATTTCTATTTCCGGAGCCGATCGCCTGACCGCGGAAGAAACCGATTCCGGCAAACAGGAGCTGCTGTCGGCCGAGTCGCTGTCGCTCGAGTCCATCATTCGATATTTGCGGCAGTGGAAGAATACCGTGCAGGAGATGGGCAAGCAAATTCGTCAGCTGGAGAAAGAGTTGAAGGAAAAGGACGAACGGATTGCCGAGCTGACCGAGACGAACGAACGGCTGTCGAAGGAAGTGAACGAAGTCCAGACCGACTATCAGGTCGTCAACGACGACTACAAGGCGCTGATCCGCATTATGGACCGGGCGCGCAAGCTGGCGTTTTTGACGGAGGAGACGGAAGAGGAACGGGCAAAGTTCAAAATGGACGCCAACGGCAATCTGGAACGAATCGAATAGCTGCCGCCATCCAACCCGCAGGGCTACCCCTGCGGGTTTTGCTTTGGTATCTTTAAGAGAACCGACAAATGGAAAGGAACGGGAATATGGAGGACAGAACGGCCGTGCTGGGAGGAGGCTCGCTGGGGCTTTTGCTCGCGGGGAGGCTGTATGCGGCGGGACGGGAGTGCGTCGTGTGGACGAGAACGCGGGAACAGGCCGAGAGGCTGAACGGGGAAGGCTTGAGGATCGAGGCGGGGAACGGCCTGCCGGAGAGGCGGACGGCCGCGTGCGCGCGCGCGTGGGAGGACGCCGAGCCGACGGCCGGAATCGTTCTGCTGACAGTGAAGCAGACGGCGCTGTCGGACCGGTTTCTGAAGCGGCTGGCCGAGCTGGTGCCGCCCGGGGGGACGATCGTTCCGTTCCAGAACGGCATCGGGCATGTCGAGGCGCTGCGCAAAGCGCTGCCGGGAAGGCAGATCGCCGTCGCGGTGACGACTGAAGGGGCTTGGAGAACCGGGGCCGCGAGCGTGCGGCATACCGGGCACGGCGACATCCGGCTCGGAGACGACGGGGAAGTCAGGCCGGAGACGCTGCAAGTTGTCGAACGAATGCTGACGGAGGCAGGATTTTCCGTCTTTCTGTCGAAACAGTTGAATAACGAGATGATGCGCAAGCTGCTGATCAATGCCGTCGTTAATCCGCTTACGGCGATCTTGCGCATCCCGAACGGCGCATTGGCGAAGACGCCGGAGCGGCTGGAGCTGGCGAAAGCCTTATTTCGGGAAACGTACGAAGTGCTCCGCGCTTACGGCCTTGAAGGCGAGTCGGAGGATTTATGGGAGACATTGACGCGAGTATGCGAGGCGACGGCCGACAATCGCTCCTCCATGCTGCAGGACGTCGAGGCGGGCAAGGAAACCGAAGTCGACTCGATTAACGGCATGATCGTGCGCATGGCCGCGGCGAAACATTCGGACGCGCCATGGAACCGCATGGCGACAGCGCTGGTCAAGGCGCTGCACGACAACGGATAGGAGGTGACGCATGAGCTCCATCTGGAACGCACTGGTGCAATCTTACGCTTTTCTGGCCACGGTGCCGGTTATTCCTTTTATTCTGGTTTACGTAATCATGACGTTCATAGGAAGCGAACGGAAGAACGCGATCCAGCTGTCCATGGACGTCACGACCGCGTTTCTATTCGGCTGTGTAGCTTCTCTGTTGAACGGCCGGCTGCACACGAGCTTCGGACCGTTTTTCCTGCTTCTCGTCATGCTGATCGGGGGCGGGCTGATCGGCAGCGCGCAAAACCGGGCCCGCGGCAAAGTCGATGTCCGGAAGCTGCTGCGGGCGGTGTGGAGGCTGAGCTTTTTCGGCTTGTCCGTCCTCTATGTGATCCTGATGCTGCTGGCGATCCTTTTTCCGGTTCGCCCGGCAGGTTGAGCGGCTCGCTGCGCGCCCGAACGAGGTTGAACCGAGAGGCGTATACTTCAACATATCGGAGGAAGGCTTCCCCAGCTGGGCCGACGATCGCTAGACGTCGGTTCTGTTTGCGTCCTCGCGAATCTTTTTGACGATCCGACCGCTCTTGTGTACAATCGATTCTGATAGCACAACGACGGATCGGGGGAAAGTTCCCGTTGAATATTACATCTTATATCGAATCCAATCGATCATCATTGGCAGAGCGTTATAGATTGGAAGATTCGCAAGTGTTGGAGCTGTTCGGAAGCCATCCCGCGCAGGAGAGCGCCTGGGCCGCCCGGGCCGCCCGGCTGGACGGCTCCGAGGCACGAAGAGCCGATCGGCGGAGCGTGGCCGAAGCGATCAGAAGCTACCATCGCAAGCTCCCCGCGAGCGCCGAGGCGGACCAGGCGCTGGAGAAGCTGGAGCGGGGCGCTCTTGTCGTCGTCGGGGGGCAGCAGGCCGGACTGTTCGGAGGCGCGCTCCTTATTTATTACAAGGCGCTCTCCGTCATCCAAGCGGCCCGAGAGGCGGAGCACCGGCTGTCCAGACCGGTCGTGCCCGTATTTTGGATCGCGGGAGAGGACCACGATTTCGACGAGGCGAATCATGTGAACGTACAGTCGCCCGGCGGCGAGGTGAGACGCGTGCGGCTCGAGCGCCCGGAAGGGCCGAGGCTGGCGGTCAGCCGGACGCCGCTTTCGGCGGAACAGTGGGCTTCCGCTCTGCAGGAGCTTGCGGCTCAGCTGCCGGATACCGAATTCAAGCCGCAGGTGCTGGACCGGCTGCAAAGCCATGTGGAGGATGCGCCTTCGCTGAGTCTCGCCTTCGCCCGCCTGCTCGCCGACTGGTTCGGCCGGCACGGACTGCTGCTGCTCGATGCCGACGACCCGAACCTGCGGGCGCTCGAGGGCCCGATGTTCCGCGAGCTCATCTCCCGCAACGACGAGCTCGAAGCGGCGCTCAAGGCGGGCGAGAGCCTGGTGACCGGGCAAGGCTTCCGGCTGCAGGCGGAGACCGCAGCGGGCAGCGCGAACTTATTTTTGCAGCACGAGCAGGGGCGGCTGCTGCTCCATAAAGACGGCGGCCGCTTCGTCGACCGGAGGGGAGTCGCGTCTCTGGCCTGCGAGGAGATGCTGGAGCTGACGGCTCATCGTCCGGATCGGCTGAGCACGAACGCGCTCACCCGTCCGCTCATGCAGGACTATCTGCTCCCGGTGCTGGCGACGGTGCTCGGCCCGGCGGAGATCGCGTATTGGGCGATTCTCGGTCCGGCTTTCCGGGAGTTCGGCATGGAGATGCCGATCGTGCTGCCGCGCCAATCGTTCACGTACGTCGAGCCGGCGGTGGCCGGCTTGCTGGATAAATACTCGATTACCGTTCAACAAGCGATCGAAGACTGGGAGACGCTGCGGGCCGATTGGCTCTCCAGACAGGACGAATGGAATCTGGAGGAGCAGTTCCGCCGGGTCAGGGAGCAGTTCCTCGTTCTCTACGAGCCGGTCATGGCGACGGTGTCCGGCCTGCAGCCGGGCTTGGCCCAGCTGGCGTCCGGCAACCGGGACCGCATCCTGGAGCAGATCTCGTATTTGGAGTCGAGATCGGTCGACGCCATCGCCAAGCGGCACGAATCGTCTCTAAGGCAATGGGACCGGATCAGACAGTCGCTGTCTCCGCTCGGAAAGCCGCAGGAGCGGGTGTACGGAACGGTGCATTTCTGGAACCGGTACGGTCCGGGCTGGCTGCTTTTATGGGACGAAGTCCCGTTTCAGAGGGTTGGCGGACATCGGTTCGTAGACGGCTGGCAGGAGATCAAATAACAGGACGATGGAGGAGTTAGGGAGATGAAGACCGCTTTGAAAAGCATCGTGCGCGATCCCGCGCTTGCGCCGGAAGGCAAACTGAAGATCGACTGGGTGCAGGCCCATATGCCGGTATTGAATCGAATCCGCGAGGAGTTCGAGCGCGATCTGCCGTTTAAGGGGCTGCGGGTGGCGATCTCCCTGCATCTGGAGGCGAAAACGGCGTATTTGGCCAAGGTCGTGCAAGCCGGAGGCGCCGAAGTCGTCATTACGGGCAGCAATCCGCTGTCGACGCAGGACGACGTGTGCGCGGCGCTCGTCGAGGACGGGATCGCGGTATACGCGAAGTACAATCCGGATCCGCAGGAATACAAAGAGCTGATGATCAAGACGTTGGAGACGAAGCCTGATCTGATTATCGACGACGGCGGGGATCTCGTGTCGATCCTCCATTCGGAGCGGCAGGATCTGCTCGCCCAGGTGCGCGGCGGGGCGGAGGAGACGACGACCGGCATTCTGCGCTTGAAGGCGATGGAGAAGGAAGGGTCGCTTCGCTTCCCGATGGTCGCCGTGAACGACGCCTACTGCAAATATTTGTTCGACAACCGCTACGGTACGGGCCAATCGGTATGGGACGGCATCAACCGGACGACCAATCTGGTCGTGGCCGGCAAGACGGTCGTCGTGAACGGCTACGGCTGGTGCGGCAAAGGCGTGGCGATGCGGGCCAAAGGACTTGGCGCGAACGTCGTCGTCACCGAAGTGGACGCGATCCGCGCGGTTGAAGCGTATATGGACGGCTTTGCGGTTCTGTCGATGGCGGATGCCGCCAAGGTCGGCGATTACTTCGTGACCGTAACGGGCAATCGGGACGTCATTCGCGGAGAGCATATCGCGAACATGAAGGACGGCGCGATTTTGTCCAATGCGGGTCACTTCGACGTGGAGGTCAACTTGGTGGAGCTGGCCGAGCTGGCGGTTTCCAGACGCGTCGTTCGCCGCAACATCGAGGAATACGTGCTGAAGGACGGGCGCAAAATCTACGTGCTGGCCGAAGGGCGGCTCGTCAATCTGGCGGCTGGCGACGGGCACCCGGCGGAGATTATGGATATGACGTTCGCGCTGCAGGCGATCTCGCTGCGCTACGTGAACGAGAACTACGAGAAGATCGGCAGCCAAGTCATCAACGTCCCGTACGAGCTGGATGAACGGGTGGCCAGGACGAAGCTGGAATCGCTCGGCATCGGCATCGACGCGCTGACCGACGAGCAGAAGGCTTATCTGGACAGCTGGACAGCGCATTGACAGACGGCTCGACCGCCGTTCCGCGAGAAAGTGCGGAACGGCTTTTTGCCGTTTCGGCGGATCGGCAACATTTTCCTTTTCGCTCGCGTCTATCCCTTTAGACAGGATGAAAAGGGGAGATCGAAATGAAAGGGAAACAGGCAGGGACATGGCACAGACGTTTGCTGCTGGCTGTGGCGGCGATGCTGCTGGCAACCGGGCTTGCGGCGTGCAGCGGCTCGGCGAGCGATTCCGGTGCGCCCAAGTCGGAGATGTCCATGGCGGATCAGGCGGCGCCGGCGCTGAGTGAACCGGTGGAGGGTGAAATCGCTGCGGCGCCTTCGATGTCCGCGCATCAGAATGCCGGCGCGGCGACGACGACGGCTTCCGACGGGGGCGGCGTCGGCGTCGGTCCGATCGCGGACGCGAATGCGGGCTACGGACGCAAGATCATCTACCGCGCCGATCTGGTGATGAAGGTCGATGATTTTCAGGTCGCCCAGGAGCAGCTGCTCGATCAGATTCATCTGAGCGGCGCCTACGTGCTGCAGTTCTCGGACAGCCGCAATGCGAACGAGGTCGGGGCGACTTACGTGATCAAGGTGCCCTCCGAGGGCTTCACCTCGTTTCTGGAGAAGCTGCAGAGCATCGAGAATTTGAAGTTCGAACGCGAAGTGAAAGGGAGCGACGTCACGGAGGAGTTCGTCGATCTCGAAGCCCGGCTGAAGACGCAGACGGCGCTCGAGGCCCGCTATCTCGATTTTATAAGCAAGGCGACGAAAACCGGCGATCTGGTGCAGTTCGCCAACGAGCTGGCTCGAGTGCAGGAGACGATCGAGCAGATTAAAGGAAGAATGCGCTATCTCGATCAGAACGTCGCTTTTTCGACGGTGAATTTGAGGCTGTATCAAGCAGACGGCATCGAGGAGCCCCGGGCGGCGGCGGAGAAGAAGAGCTTCGGCGATCGAATCTCCGATGCGCTGCTCGGCAGCGCAACCGTGCTGCGTCAACTCGGCGAAGGCTTGATCGTCGTGCTGGCGGCGATGCTTCCGGTGCTGATCGTCGCCGGGGCGCTCGGCGTTCCGGCGTATGCGATCTTCCGCGGACGAAGCGCGGCCAGACGCCAGGCGGCCGAGTCGAAGCGCAAGGAATGGAACCGCGAGCGAGCCGAAAGCGGCGGAGACGGAGAGACGCCGCAGGAAGAAGGCGGGGCTGCCGAACGGCCGGCCGAGCCGGAGGGGGCGTCCCCGGAAGAGGAGAGTCGTTAATCTCGTAAAATATTTTTTATAAAATCCTGCCTACGGGGCAGGATTTTTATTTTACGTCGCGAATAATCTTCATTAAGTGGTTCAAAGTGGTGGAAAGTGGTGAAGAATGGGGGAGGTGTGGAGAGCAGATGTTTCTGGGGGAATTTCAGCATACGATCGACGATAAAGGAAGAATCATCATCCCGGCGAAATTCCGCGACGCTCTCGGCACCGACTTCATTATTACCCGCGGACTGGACAACTGTCTGTTCGTCTATCCCCGCGAGGAATGGACCCAGCTGGAACAGAAGATCAAGAGCCTGCCCTCCATGGCAGCGAACGCCAGGGCGTTCTCCAGGCTGCTGTTTTCCGGCGCTTCGGAATGCGAGTGGGACAAACAGGGCAGGGTAAACGTGCCGGGCCATCTGAGAGAGTACGCCAAGCTCGACAAGGAATGCACCGTGATCGGCGTATCGAGCCGAGTCGAGATTTGGGATAAGGCGACGTGGGAAGAATATTCCCGTCAATCCGCCGAGTCGTTTAACGAGATCGCGGAGAAGCTGGTCGATTTCGATTTTAATTTCTAATTCGTTAACAACCTCATTCCACATACACAAACCAGAAAGACGGTTCCCTTGCAGGACGCCGGGAGGCAGCAACTATGTTCCACCATGTTACCGTGTTAAAAGAAGAATCCGTGAAGGGGCTGAACGTGCGCCCCAGCGGCATCTACGTCGACTGCACGCTGGGCGGCGCCGGACACAGCGAGCTGATCGCTTCGCAGCTCGGGCCGCAGGGCCGGCTGATCGCGTTCGATCAGGACGAAGCCGCCCTGGCGAACGCCAGGATCAGGCTGGCGCCTTACGGCGACATCGTAACGTTGGTGAAAAGCAACTTCCGGCACCTGAAACCGGAGCTGAAGCGCGCCGGAGCTCCCGAGCGGGACGGCGTGCCGCAGGTGGACGGAATTTTGTTCGATCTCGGCGTGTCCAGCCCTCAGCTGGACGAAGCCGACCGCGGCTTCAGCTACAATCACGACGCCGAGCTGGATATGCGAATGGATCGCGGGCAGCCGCTCACGGCTAGGGCGATCGTGAACGAATGGAGCGAGTCCGAGATCGCGGACATTCTCCGGGATTACGGAGAAGAGAAGTTCGCCCGGAGGATTGCCGCCAATATCGTCAAGCTTCGGGAGAAATCGCCGATCGAGACGACCGGCCAGCTGGCGGACATCGTGAAACATTCGATTCCCGCCGCTACCCGGCGAACGGGGCCGCATCCCGCGAAGCGCTCTTTCCAGGCGCTGCGCATCGCGGTGAACGACGAGCTGGGGGCGTTCGAGGAAGCGCTGGAGCAGTCGATCGATTGCTTAAGCCCGGGAGGGCGTATCGCGGTGATCACCTTCCATTCGCTGGAGGACCGAATATGCAAGACGGCGTTCGCCAAGGAGGTCGCCAGCTGCAGCTGTCCGCCGGATTTCCCGGTATGCGTCTGCGGAGGCGGCTCGGGGCGGCTCAGACTGACGCCGCGCAAGCCGATCGTGCCGTCGGAGGAAGAGCTCGAGGCCAATCCGCGAGCCCGTTCCTCCAAGCTGAGAATAGCCGAGAAGCTCGGATAACCGGACGGTGAGCGGCAAATAGGATAAGATACGTTTTCATCGGAGAGGGGGCATCCCGTTTACATGGCCTATTACGGTAATTTGGCGCTTCGACCGGAGCGCGTCGAAGAACAGAAGACAAAGCAACCCAGCCCGCGCCAACAGACTCCGCCCTCTAGGGCGCCTCGGCGGAGGCCGCTGCCGCTCGGAGAGAAGCTGATATATCTGTTTACGATTGCGGCGGTCGCTTTCGTCGCCGGTCTTATCATTTTCCGTTACGCGGAAATCTATCAAATTAACGGACAGCTGCAAACGACCAATAAAGCCTATACGCAGGCGACGGAGCAGACGAAGGAGCTTCAACGGGAAGTCGAACGGCTGAGCGACCCGGGAGCGATCCGGAAGAAGGCGCTGGAATTGGGCTTCGTCCCGAATACGGGAGAAAGCATCGAAGCGTCCAGAAGCGGCGGAAACGGCGCCGCTCCAACCCCTTAGCGATCGCGGAGGACAAGAAATGGCAATGACGAAAAGAATCAAATTGAGAACGCTGCTGGCCGGAGGGATCTTCACCCTCCTTTTCGTCGCTTTAGTCGTTCGCGTCTATTGGGTGCAAGTGGTGAAAGCCGATTTCTGGACAGCCGAGGCGATGAAGACATGGAACGCAAGCGAGACGATCAAGCAGGAGCGGGGAATGATTCTCGACCGAGACGGCAAGGTGCTGGCCGCCGACGCCGCCGCCTACACGATCGCCGTCAATCCGAAGCTGATCGCCAAGTTCGAGCAGGAGCATCCGGAATGGAGAATGGCGGACCGGATCGTGTCCAAGCTTCATAACGTGCTGGGCACGCCCGAGGACCGGCTGAGAGAGATGGTCGCTTCCAAGAAGGACAACGGGGAGTATCGCGATCAGCGCGAGATTCGTCCGGAAGGCTGGAAGGTCGACAAGGAAGTGAAGGACCGGCTGGAGGCTTTTCGCGAGGAGCTGCGCAAGATTACCGGAATCAAGACGGACGTCGGCCTCTATTTCCTCGAGGAGAAGAAGCGCTACTACCCCAAAGGAACGTTGGCTTCACACATTCTCGGCTACGAGGACAAGGAAGGCGTGGCGATTCTCGGACTGGAGAAAAAGCTGAACGAGGAGCTGAGCGGCTCCGAAGGGTATATCAAGTATCTGAAAGACGGCGCGAGAATGCAGCTGCCGAACGGCAAGGTGGAGTACAAGCAGGCGCTGGACGGCAAAGACGTGACCCTGACGATCGACGAGGACATTCAGTTCTACATCGAGGAGGCGCTCCGGGCCGGCTACGAGAGGTATAAGCCGATCAGCATGACGGCCATCGCCGCCGATCCGAATACGATGGAGATTCTCGGCATGGCGAGCATTCCGGATTTCGATCCGAATACGTATTGGGAGAAGGCGCAGGATCAGGCGGCATTCCGCAACCACGCGATTCAGTCGCTGTACGAGCCCGGCTCGACGTTCAAGATCGTGACGCTGGCCGGAGCGGTGGAGGAAGGGCTGTTCGATCCGAACGCCTACTACAAGTCCGGCTCGATCAAGTACAGCGACAAGGACAAACCGATCAGAGACCATAACAACGGCATCGGCTGGGGCGAAAACGGGATGATCACTTACCTGGAAGGGCTCAAGCATTCCAGTAACGTGGCGTTCGTCAAGCTGGGCTATCAGATGCTGGGCAAGGAGCGTCTGGTCCAATATATTAACCATTTCGGCTTCGGGCAGAAGACGGGGATCGAGCTCCCGAACGAAGTGTCCAGGCCGTTCAGCCTGGACTGGCCTTCCGAGGTCGCGACGGCGACGTTCGGGCAAGGCAAGGTGCTGGTTACGCCGATCCAGCAGGTGGCCGCCGTCGCCGCCGTCGCCAACGGCGGCAAGTTGATGGAGCCGCATCTCGTCAAGACGATCAGCGATCCGAATACGGGAGAGAAAGTCGTCACGGAGCCGAAGGTCGTCCGGCAGGTCATCTCTCCCGAGACGTCCCGCAAGGTCGGGGAGTATTTGGAGACGGTCGTCAGCGACCAAGAGATCGGGACGGGCCGCAGCGCATATACGCCGGGTTACCGGATCGCCGGCAAGACGGGAACGGCGCAGAAGGTGGCCCGGGGCGAAGCCGGAGGCTACGCCAAAAACAAATACGTCGTATCCTTCATCGGCTATGCGCCGGTCGAAAATCCGAAGGTCGTGCTGTACGTCGTCGTCGACGAGCCGCAGGTAGACAACGCCGGCGGCGGCTCGGTCGCAGGTCCGATCTTCAAGGAGATTATGGTCAAATCGCTGCAGAAGCTTGGCGTCGAGCCCAATCTGAACGATCAGGAATCGGAGAAGGCTTCGAATGCTTCCTCGACCGAGGCCGACGGCGGGAAGAAGGAACTGACGGCGTCCGTGCCGGACGTGACCGGGATGACGGTCACCCAGGCGCGCGACCGTCTGGCCGAAAGCAAGTTCCCGTACGGCGTGCTGGGCAAGGGGAATAAAGTGCTGCAGCAGCTGCCGAAGGGCGGCAGCGTCATGCCGGCTTCCCAGCGAATCTATTTGCTGACGGATACGCAGCCGGGCAACGTTCCCGACTTGACCGGCCTGTCGCTGCGCGATGCGCTGGAGATGTGCTCGCTGCTGCAGGTCAAGGCGAAGGTCGAAGGGGAAGGCTACGTCGTCGCTCAGAAGGCGGTCAAGGAGGGCGACCGCTGGACGCTTAGCTTGACGCTTGCGCCGCATGGCCAGGCCGATCCGCCCGAAACGGACGCGGAGGCGGAAGGCGACACCTCGCCGGACGAAGAGCGATCGACGGGCGAAGCCGGCGCGCAGTGACGAGGCTTGTTCTAACCCTCTTGTCCGTGGAATAGTCTGGAACAAGGCGTAAGCCTTGCAGACGTTCGCGGGTAAGGGGGTTTTCTCGTGAAAAAAATATCGCAGGTGACGGTGCGAAAGCGGCTGTACGTCGCCCTTGTGTTCGCCGCGCTCGCCTTCGGGGCGCTTGTGCTGAGGCTCGGCTACGTACAGCTGTGGATCGGCGACGAGATTACGAAGAGGGCCGAGGATTCCTGGAGGCGGAACATCCCGTTCGAGGCGAAGCGCGGAGAGATCGTGGACCGCAACGGCGTTCGGCTTGCCTACAACGTCAGCTCCCCGACGATCTACGCCGTTCCGGTGCAGATCAAGGACAAGCGGGCGACGGCCCGACAGCTGGCCGGACCTCTGGGCATGGCCGAGGATAAGCTGTTCGAGCTGTTGTCCAAGCGAGCCTCGAGCGTGGAGCTTAAGCCGGGCGGGCGGAAAATGACGACCGAAAAGGCGCAGGAAATCCGCAATCTCGGCTTGCCCGGCATCGTCGTGACGGAGGACAACAAACGTTATTATCCGTTCGGGAATTTGGCCTCTCACGTCCTCGGGTTTACGGGCAGCTACAATCAGGGACTGACCGGCCTCGAGCTGAAATACGACAAGCGGCTGACGGGGCTGCGGGGAAGCGTGTCCTACTTGTCCGACGCCGCCGGACGCAAGATGCCCCAATCTTCCGATCAATACGTGCCGCCGCAGGACGGGCTGACGCTGCAACTGACGATCGACCAGACGATCCAGTCGGTCGTCGAGCGCGAGCTCGATCAGGCGGTGCTTCAATACGAGCCGGACGGCGTTATCGCCATCGCGATGAATCCGAATACCGGAGAAATCTACGCGATGGGCAGCCGGCCGACGTTCGAGCCGGACAACTATCAGGAGGTTCCGGCGGAAGTCTATAACCGCAATCTGCCGATCTGGATGACTTACGAGCCCGGCTCGACCTTCAAAATTATTACGCTGGCCGCGGCGCTCGAGGAGAAGAAGGTCGACCTGGAGCATGAGCGCTTTTACGATCCCGGCTACATTGAAGTGGCCGGAGCGAAGCTGAGATGCTGGAAGCCGGGCGGCCACGGCAGCCAGACGTTTCTGGAGGTCGTGGAAAACTCCTGCAACCCCGGCTTCGTCACGCTCGGCAATCGGCTGGGCAAGGAGAAGCTGTTCTCTTACATTCACGACTTCGGCTTCGGGCAAAAAACGGGCATCGACCTGCAAGGGGAAGAGAACGGAATTTTGTTCAAGCTCAAGCAGGTCGGACCGGTCGAGCTGGCGACGACTTCTTTCGGCCAGGGCGTGTCGGTCACTCCGATTCAGCAGATTGCGGCGGTGTCTGCGGCGATCAACGGCGGCAAGCTGTTCAAGCCGTTCGTCTCCAAGTCGTGGATTCAGCCGGAAACCGGCATTCTTCTCGAGGAGACGGAGCCGCAGCTCGTCCGTCAGGTCATCTCCGAGGAGACGTCCAAGAAGGTGCGGGACGCGCTGGAGAAGGTCGTCGCGCAGGGGACGGGGGCGAAGGCGTTCCTGGACGGGTACCGCGTAGGCGGCAAGACGGGAACCGCCCAGAAGGTCGTGAACGGGCGGTATTCCAAGAACGAGCACATCGTGTCGTTCATCGGCTTCGCGCCGGCCGACGACCCGCAGCTCATCGTCTACGTCGCCGTCGACAATCCGCAGGGCATCCAGTTCGGCGGGGTCGTCGCCGCGCCGATCGTCCGCAACATTATGGCCGACGCCCTGCCTCATCTGGGCGTCGCGCCCCGCACGACCCAAGTGGAGAAGGAATACAAATACGGGGAGCCGCGGACCGTAACGGTGCCGAATCTCGTCGGCAAGACGGTGGCCGACATCTACGAGGATATGAACTCGGACTTCCAGCTGTCGGCGTCCGGCAGCGGGGCGACGGTCGTGCGCCAGGCGCCGCAAGCCGGCGCCAAGGTCGAGCAGGGCTCGGTCATTCGCATCTACCTCGGGGCAGGGGATTAAACTTTGCTCATCCTCTTGAATGAAGGCTATGCGTTAGACCATAATGATTGTACATCGCAACTGGAAGCTGCTACGCGAGACCCAGGTCGTCAGGAGGCCGTAATCCGATGAAATTACTTGAACTCTCTCAACAATTGCTGCTGGCCGCAATCGCAGGCGAAGGCTCCGTCGACGTGCGGGGTCTGGAGTCCGATTCCCGCAAAGTCCGGCCGGGCTGCTTGTTCTTCTGCCTGCCGGGCCATACGGTGGACGGTCACGATTACGCGGAGCAGGCGCTGGCGCAGGGGGCGGCGGCGCTCGTCGTCTCCCGCCAGCTGCCGGTCGCCGCGCCGCAGCTCGTCGTGCCGGATACTCGGCACGCGCTGGCGATGCTCGCCGACTATTATTACGGCAGGCCTTCCCATAAGCTGAAGCCGGTCGGGGTGACGGGCACGAACGGCAAGACGACGACAACCTACTTGGTCGAGCGCATCTGGGCGGACGCCGGCTTCTCCGCCGGCGTCATCGGCACGATCGAAACCCGCTACGCCGGGCGAAGCTACCCGATGTCGGGAACGACGCCCGACGCGCTCGAATTGCAGTCGATTCTGCACGATATGGTCGAAGCCGGGACGCAGCGCTGCATAATGGAGGTGTCCTCGCACGCGCTCCATCAGGGACGCGTGAAAGGCTGCGACTTCCGCACGGCGATCTTCACCAACTTGACCCAAGACCATCTCGATTACCACGGCACGATGGAAGCGTACGAGGCGGCGAAGGGCTTGTTCTTCTCGCGGCTGGGCAACGCGTATTCCGACGACCCGCGCGAGCGCAAGTACGCCGTGCTGAACGCCGACGACCCGGCTTCGGAACGCTTCGCGAGGCTGACCGCAGCGGAGGTGCTGACGTACGGCATCGAGCGAGAAGCCGATCTGCGGGCTTCCGACGTGCGGATAACGGCCGCCGGCACGTCGTTTCGGCTCGATTCCTTCCTCGGCAGCCGAGAGGTCAAGCTGAAGCTCGTCGGGAAATTTAACGTGTATAACGCGCTGGCGGCGCTGGGCGCCGCGCTATGCGAAGGCATCGAGCTGGACGGCGCGATTCGCAGCCTGGAGCGCATTCCGGGCGTTCCCGGGCGCGTGGAGCCGGTCGACGCCGGACAGCCGTTCGCCGTGATCGTCGACTACGCGCATACGCCGGACGGTCTCGAGAACGTGCTGAAGACGGTGAAGGAGCTCGCCGCCGGCAAAGTCGTCTGCGTGTTCGGGTGCGGGGGCGACCGCGACGCCAAGAAGCGCCCGATGATGGGCCGGATCGCGGCCGAGCTGGCGGACGCGATCATCGTGACGAGCGACAATCCTCGCACGGAGGATCCCGAGCGCATTTTGCGGGATATCGAAGCGGGAATAAAGGGAGCAGGCGTCCCGGCCGACCGCTACGAGCTGGAGCCCAATCGGCGCGCGGCGATCGAAAAAGCGGTTGATCGGGCAAGCCCCGGCGATGTAGTATTGATTGCGGGGAAAGGTCATGAGACGTATCAGATTATCGGTCGGGTAACGCACGATTTCGATGATCGCCTTGTGGCGGAAGAAGCGATAAGGAGTCGAATGCGGTGATGCAGGCAACGGTTCGGGAAGCGGCCGAGTGGAGCGGCGCGCAAGGCATCGGGGGAGATGCGGCCGGCGGCGCGGAAAGGCTGCTGTCCGGCGTATCGACCGATACGCGCAGCATTCGTCCCGGACAGCTGTTCGTTCCTTTGCGGGGAGAACGGTTCGACGGGCATGATTATATTCGGAAGGCGAAGGAAGCGGGCGCCGCAGCCGCGCTGTGGGACGCGTCGGTCACGCAGCCGGAAGATTTGGGCCTGCCGCTCCTCCTCGTTCCGGACACGCTGGAGGCGCTGCAGCGTCTGGCTGCGTCTTATCGGAGCGAGCGGCTGACCGCCGCGAAAGTGGTGGCGATTACCGGCAGCAACGGCAAGACGACGACCAAGGATCTCGTTTCGTCCGTTCTGGCCACCTCGTTGGTTGTACATAAAACCGAGGGGAACTACAATAATCATATCGGGCTGCCGCTCACCATTCTCGGGGCGCCGGCGGAGACGGAAGCGCTGGTGCTGGAGATGGGGATGAGCGGCTTCGGAGAAATCTCTCTGCTCTCCCGGCTGGCCCGCCCGGATCTCGCGGTCATTACCAATATCGGGGAGTCGCATCTGCTTCAGCTCGGCTCGCGAGAGAACATCGCCAGAGCGAAGCTGGAGATTGCCGAGGGGCTGAAGCCGGGCGGAACGCTCGTCTACTGCGGCGACGAGCCGCTTATCGCCGCAGCGCTGGCGGAGAGGCCGCCTTCTCCGGACGCGAGACTCGTGACGTTCGGCGAGAACGCGGGCAACGACTGGGTCGCGCGCTACGTTCGCGTAACGGCGGAAGGCACGCGGTTTACGGCGGCGGGCGACGCGGAAGCGGCGTTCGAGCTGCCGATTCCGGGACGGCACAACGCGGTGAACGCGCTCGCCGCCATCGCGGTCGGACGGTCGTTCGGGCTGTCCGTCGACGCCATCGGCGCCGGTCTCCGGCAGGCGAAGCTGACCGGCATGCGGATCGAGCGCAGCGCGGCATGGAACGGGGCGGTTATCCTGAACGACGCCTACAACGCCAGTCCGACGTCGGTCAAGGCGGCGATCGATCTGGTGGCGGAGCTGTCCGGCCACCGCCGCAAGTGGATCGTGCTCGGCGACATGCTCGAGCTCGGCGACGGCGAGCTCGAGCTGCACGGCGGCATCGGGCGTTATTTGGATCGTTCGAAGGCGGACTTCGTCCTTCTGTACGGTCCGCTGTCCATGCGAACCTACCAGGAAGCGCGCTTGAATTACGAAGACGATAGCGTGCGCCATTTCGACGATAAGAAGGCGCTCGCCGCAGTTCTGCTCGCGGGGCTTTCTTCGGACGATCTGGTGCTCGTCAAAGCATCGAGGGGCATGAAAATGGAAGAAATCGTAGTTGCGCTGCAGAGAGGGGGCGGGGAGTGACAGATGGACTACACATCGGTTTTGTGGACGCTAGGGGTATCCTTCGTGCTGGCGGTGCTGATCGGCCCTCTGTTCATCCCGCTTCTGCGCAGGCTGAAATTCGGACAGCAGGTCCGCACCGACGGACCCGAGTCCCATCTGAAAAAATCCGGAACGCCGACGATGGGCGGGATCATCATTCTCGTGGCGCTGACGCTCGCGTTCCTGCGGTTCGCCGACCGCGGACCGCAGTATTGGGCGCTGATCGTCGGCTGTCTCGGCTTCGGACTGATCGGTTTTCTGGACGATTACATTAAAATCGCATTTAAACGTTCGTTAGGCCTCACGGCCAAGCAGAAGCTGTTTGGCCAGCTGCTGTTCGCCGGCCTCTTCTGTTGGATCCTGATCGGCATGAACCACAGCACGGTCGTGGGCGTTCCCGGCACGGACTGGTCGCTGGATCTCGGCTGGGCATACTATTTATTGGTGGTCGTCATGTTTCTCGGGGCGACCAACGCCGTCAACTTCACCGACGGCCTCGACGGGCTGCTGGCCGGGACAAGCGCCCTCGCATTCGGAGCGTTCGCCGTCGTTGCGGTGGAGGCGGCGCAGCCTCATTCGGCGGTGTTCAGCGCGGCCGTCGTCGGCGCGGTGCTCGGCTTTCTCGTCTATAACGCGCACCCCGCCAAAATTTTCATGGGAGATACGGGCTCGATCGGATTGGGCGGCGGCATCGCCGCGGTGGCGATCTTGACGAAAACCGAGCTGCTGCTCGTCGTCATCGGCGGCGTGTTCGTCCTCGAGATGCTCTCCGTCATTATCCAGGTTGCGTCGTTCAAGACGCGCGGCAAGCGGGTATTCAAAATGAGCCCGATTCACCATCATTTCGAGCTGTCGGGCTGGTCCGAATGGCGCGTCGTGACGACCTTCTGGTTCGTCGGGCTGCTGCTGGCGGGCGCCGGACTGCTGCTGTTCAAAGCGAGCTAAAGGAGTTTTAACGCGAATGATGCAACTGACGAATTACCGCGGACGGCATGTCGTCGTCCTCGGTCTGGCAAGAAGCGGCGTGGCCGCCGCCAAACTGTTCCACGACGTCGGCGCCGACGTCGTCGTCAACGACAAGAAGGAACGGGATCAATGCCCCGAAGCCGACGAATTGGCGGCTTTGGGCATTTCTGTTGTGTGCGGCCACCATCCGGACGGGCTGGTCACCGGGGAGACGGCGCTGCTCGTCAAAAATCCGGGCATTCCGTACACCGCGCCCCCGATCGTCGAAGCGCTCAGACTCGGGGTCGAAGTGGTCAGCGAGGTGGAGGTCGCCGGACAGCTGTCCCCGGCTCCCATCGTCGGCATTACCGGCTCTAACGGGAAGACGACGACGACGACGCTGACCGGCGTGCTGCTGGAGGCGGCCGGATTGAAGCCGCTCATTGCCGGCAACATCGGGCGTCCGCTCTGCGAGGCGGCGATGGAGGTGGAGCCGGACGGCTGGCTCGTCGCCGAGCTGAGCAGCTTCCAGCTGAAAGGGACGGCGGATTTCCGTCCGCGCATCGCCTGCCTGCTCAACGTGGCTGAAACGCATCTCGATTATCACGGATCGATGGAGGATTATGTCGGCTCGAAGGCGAAATTGTTCGAGAACCAGACCTCCGACGACGTGGCCGTCTATAACGCGGATGACGAAACGTGCCGGAGGCTGGCGGAAGGATTCCGAGGCCGGGCCTTTCCGTTCTCGGTGACGAGAACGCTGACGTCCGGCGTCATGATCGATCCGCCGTACGCGGCCGTTCGCCCGTCGGACGGCGAAGCGGAGGACGACGACACCCCGCGCTGGATCGTCAGCCGGGACGGCGGGAGCGCGGAGCGCCGCATCGTTCGCGTCGACGAGCTCGGCATTCCCGGGCGGCACAACGCCGCGAACGCGCTGGCGGCGATCGCCGTCGCGCTGGCGGCCGGGGCCGATCCCGAGCGGCTGGCGGAGCCGCTTCGCGCTTTCCGCGGCGTCGAGCACCGTTTGGAGTACGTCGGCACGTTCGGCGGCGTGAAGTTCTATAACGACTCCAAAGCGACGAATCCGATGGCGACGACGATGTCGATTTTGTCGCTGCCGTCGCCGCTTGTGCTGATCGCGGGAGGGCTGGACCGGGGCTCCGACTATATGGAGCTGCTGCCCGTATTCCGCGACCGGCTGAAGGGGCTGGCAGCGCTCGGAGAGACGAGGGAGAAGCTCGCCCGCGTGGCGGAGCTGGCCGGTTTAACGGACGTGAAAATCGTCGAACCTGTAGAGGACGCCGAGCAGACGCTCCGAAGAGCCGTGCGGGAAGCCGCCGCCATGGCCGGGCCGGGAGACATCGTTCTTCTGTCTCCGGCCTGCGCAAGCTGGGACATGTTTCCGTCCTATGAGGTTCGAGGCCGCATTTTTAAGCAATCGGCGCATACGTTGTAAGAGGGGGCTCGTCCCCAACTTACCTTACGCGAGGTGTCCGGTTCATGGCCAAATCCCGTTCCGTTCCCGACGTATGGATGATTGCCGCAACGCTAGGCATTCTGGCCATCGGCGTCGTGATGGTGTACAGCGCCAGCGCCGTAGCGGCTTTTCACGACTACGGGGATTCGTATTACTATGTGAAGAGGCAGCTGCTGTTCGCTGCGCTTGGCATCGCCGCCATGTTCGTCACAATGAACGTCGAGTATACGTTCTGGCGCAGATGGGCGGTGCCGGCGCTGCTCGTCTGCTTCGGGCTGCTCGTCATCGTGCTCGTGCCGGGACTCGGCGTCGTTCGCGGGGGAGCCCGAAGCTGGCTCGGCATCGGCTCGCTGGGCATTCAGCCGTCCGAGTTCATGAAGCTGGCGATGATTCTGTTTATCGCCAAGCTGCTGTCGGAGCGGCAGAATCAAATTACCGATTTTACGAAAGGGCTGCTGCCGCCTCTCGGCATTCTGGGAGCGGCCTTCGCGCTCATTATGCTGCAGCCCGATCTCGGAACGGGAACGGTAATGATCGGAGCCTCCTTGCTGGCGATCTACGTCGCCGGGGCGAGATTGTCCCATCTGGCCGGGCTCGGCCTGATTGGCGTCGCCGGTCTGGCAGGGCTGATTATGGCGGCGCCGTACCGGCTGCAGCGCATTACCGCTTTTCTCGATCCGTGGCAGGATCCGCAAGGGGCCGGGTACCAGTCGATTCAATCGCTGTACGCGATCGGGCCGGGCGGTCTCGTCGGGCTGGGGCTGGGAATGAGCCGGCAGAAATACAATTACTTGCCCGAACCGCAGACGGACTTTATTTTTTCCATATTGGCCGAGGAGCTCGGCTTTATCGGGGGCTCGCTGCTGATCTTGCTGTTTCTGCTGCTCGTCTGGCGGGGCATGAGAACGGCCATCACGCTGACCGACCCGTTCGGCAGTCTGCTGGCCACCGGCATTGTCGGCATTTTCGCCGTGCAGGTGCTCATCAATATCGGCGTCGTCATCGGCTTGCTCCCGGTGACCGGGGTTACGCTGCCGCTCGTCAGCTACGGAGGCTCGTCGCTGACGCTGCTGTTGACGGCGCTCGGCATTTTGCTTAATTTATCCCGCTATTCGAGGTGACTGTCATGCGTGTCGTGTTGACCGGAGGAGGTACCGGGGGGCATATTTACCCCGCGCTGGCCATAGGCCGCGAAATCGCGGAGAGACAGCCGGGCTCGTCGCTGCTGTACATCGGCACGAGCCGCGGACTGGAAGGCCGGATCGTGCCGGAACAGGGCATCGCTTTCGAGAATATTACCATCACCGGCTTTCGGCGCTCGCTGTCGCTGGAGAACGTAAAAACGGTCATGCGGTTTCTGAAGGGCGTTCGCCGTTCCAAGGAGCTGCTGAGGGCGTTCAAGCCGGACATCGTCGTCGGAACCGGCGGCTACGTCTGCGGACCGGTCGTCTACGCCGCGTCCAAGCTGGGCATTCCGACGCTGATCCACGAGCAGAACGTGCTGCCGGGACTGACCAACAAATTTCTGTGCCGTTACGTCGATGGCGTCGCGGTCAGCTTTAAGGAGTCGGAAAAGCACTTTGCCAAGTGTCCCGACGTCGTCTATGCGGGCAATCCGTGCGCGACGCGCGTGCTGAAGGCGGACGCCCGCGCCGGCTGCGCCTCGCTGGGCTTCGCTCCGGGCACGCCGTTCGTGCTCATCGTCGGCGGGAGCGGCGGGGCGAGGGCCCTGAACGAAGCGTTCGTCCGCATGCTTCCGCTGCTCGGGAAGCTTCCGGACGTGCGCTTCGTCTTCGTGACCGGAGAGCGATTTTACCGCGAGACCGAACGCGCCGTAGCGGAGAGCACGCAAGCGGATGCCGGACGGGTCAAGGTGCTGCCGTACATCGCCAATATGCCCGACGTGCTGGCCGCAGCCTCGCTGTACGTGGGCCGGGCCGGGGCATCCTTCCTGGCGGAAGTGACTTCCCTCGGGCTGCCGTCTCTGCTCGTTCCGTCTCCGAACGTCACGAACAACCATCAGGAAGCGAACGCGAGAAGCCTGATGAACGCCGGAGCGGCCGATCTCATTCTCGAACGGGAGCTGAGCGGGGATACGCTGTTCGGCGGCATTGCCGCCATTATGGGCGACCGGGCCCGCCGGGAGCGGATGTCCGCCGCCTCCCGGGCGCTCGGCCTGCCGGAATCGGCGTCTATCATCTTTGATCAGATCGGAAGATTGCAGCGCAAGAAAGAATAGGAGCTTGCCTTCGGGGGCTTGCAATTGGGCGTTTGTCACCACCCCCGCCCAGCCGTCATAAGATACAGCGTGATCGTGAATGTCTGACCGTCGGGCCTAGGCAGCGGCGGGCGGTGCGCGGCCCCGAAGGACTTGGAAGGAGGAATTGCCATGCAGCACTTGGTTGCCGAGCTGGAGCGGGCGGGAATTAGCCGGGTGAGGGCGAACGAGCCTTTGGCCGGACATACGACCTGGAAAATCGGCGGACCTGCGGACGTGCTGATTGTTCCGGCCAGCGAAGAGCAGCTCGAAGCGGCCCTGCGTCTGTGCGCGGTTCACGAGGTTCCGTGGAGCGTGCTCGGGCGCGGATCCAATACGCTGGTATCCGACAAGGGAGTCCGGGGGGCCGTCATCAAGCTGGGCGACGGCTTCGACGACGTTCGGTTCGATGGCGAGACGGTAACCGCAGGCGCATCGTATTCGTTCATCAAGCTGTCGGTCATGGCCGGCAAGGAAGGGCTGACCGGCCTGGAATACGCGGGGGGAATTCCGGGCTCGGTAGGCGGCGCCGTCTACATGAACGCCGGAGCTCACGGGTCGGACATATCACGTATCTTAAAGTCGGCCAGCATTGTGTGGGAAGACGGAAGCAAGGAAGTGCTCGGGAACGAGGAGATGAAATTCTCCTATCGCCATTCCATCCTGCAGGAGCGTCGGGGGATCATCACCCGGGCGGTATTCCAACTGGCCAGTGGAGACCGCAAGGAAATTGCGGCGGCTATGGCGACGTACAAGGATCGCAGGCGCCGCACTCAGCCGCTGCAAATGGCATGCGCGGGAAGCGTCTTTCGCAACCCGCCGAACGATCACGCCGCGAGGCTGATCGAGGCGGCCGGGTTGAAAGGGCTTCGCGAAGGAGCCGCCGAAGTGTCCCGATTGCACGCCAACTTTATCGTCAACCATGGAGGCGCTACGGCCGAGGACGTCCTCACCCTCATCGGAAAAGTGCAGCAGATCATCGAACAAACCTACGGAATAACGCTCGTGCCGGAGGTTCTCATGATGGGTGAGCGGTAACCCGGAGGTGAAACCCTTGGACAATTTGGTGATTGAAGGCGGGAACCCGCTTTCGGGCACCATCCGTATCCATGGAGCCAAAAATGCCGCTTTGCCGATTTTGGCCGCCAGCTTGCTCGCGGAAGGAGAAGTGACGATCCGCAACGTTCCCCGGCTGCTCGATATCGAAGTCATGCTGGACATTTTGCGGGATCTCGGGTGTAAAGCCCGGCATCAGGATACGGTGGTGACGGTCGACACGGCAGTCGCGACATCCTCGCACATTCCGGAGACGCTGATGCGCAAAATGCGTTCCTCGGTGTTTTTGATGGGGCCGCTTCTTGCAAGATTCGGAGAAGCCCAGCTCTATCAGCCAGGGGGATGCGCCATCGGCGAGAGAAAGATCGACTTGCATTTGCGCGGCTTGGCCGCGCTGGGCGCGAGAATCGAAGAGAAGGGCAGCCGAATCGTATGCTCCGCCCGCCGGCTGCAGGGGGCCGAGATCAGCCTCGATTTTCCCAGCGTCGGAGCGACGGAAAATATTATGATGGCGGCTGTTCTGGCCCGCGGACGGACGACGATCATCGGGGCGGCCAGAGAGCCGGAGATTCAGGATTTACAGCAGTTTCTTAATCGAATGGGCGCGCAAGTAAGCGGCGCCGGAACGGACATGATTACGATCGACGGGGTCGACGGCTTGCACGGCTGCGACTTCGAGGTCATTCCCGATCGGATCGTCACGGGGACGGTCATGGTCGCGACCGCGGCGACGCGGGGAGAGGTCACGCTGGAAAATACGAATCCGGGCCATTTAACCTCTCTGATTCACGTTCTCCGGCGCGCCGGTGTTCAAATCGAGGCGGGCAATGATATAATGAGAGTCGGTGCCGTCAAACGGCCGACTGCCGTAGACCGGATCGTCACCTCGCCGTATCCGGCCTTCCCGACAGACATGCAAGCGCAGATCATGACGCTTCTCGCGCTCGCCGACGGCGTAAGCATTCTGAAGGAAACGGTATTCGAAGGACGCTTTAAGCACGTGGACGAATTGTGCCGCATGGGCGCCGATATCCGGGTCGATCTGAACAACGCCATCATCCGGGGCGTGCCGCAGCTCTACGGCACGACCGTAGAGGCGACGGATCTTCGGGCGGGTGCCGCTCTCGTCGTGGCTGGATTAGCGGCGCACGGCATGACCGTCGTCGAGCAGGTCCACCATATCGACCGGGGCTACGACCGAATCGAGGAGATGTTCCGGCACATCGGCGGCAATATTAAG
Organism: Cohnella hongkongensis; assembly: GCF_042654645.1. Lineage (NCBI taxonomy): Bacteria > Bacillati > Bacillota > Bacilli > Caryophanales > Paenibacillaceae > Cohnella > Cohnella hongkongensis. The sequence goes on from NZ_JBHSEP010000009.1 coordinate 159,532, forward strand.
CGCGAAGTTCACAGAAGCAAAGTATACAGCTAACGGTGACGGGGCCCCGCCGCAGAAGCTTACTTCCGCCGCGGGGTCTCTCGCTAGAAGAAATCGGACAAGTTATGGCTAGGGGGGACATTGGTGACCGAAAGAATTCCCGCGCTGAAGAAAGAGACGGAGCCGCCGCGGACTCGCCGCGGCAAAAAGCTGCTCGGGCTGCTGATCGCTCTGGCGGCCATCCTGGTCGTCGTGCTCTTCTTCCGTTCCCCTTTGTCGAAAATCTCTGAAATTCAAGTGAACGGCAGCGAATTCGTCAGCCGCGAGGAGATCGTCCAAGCGCTCGGCGTTTCGGCCGGAGACTCGTTTTTCTTTCCCGGAATCGGCAAGCTGAAGCAGCGCGTGGAAGAACTGAAGCCGGTGGAGAGCGTCCTCATCGTGAAAAGCTTTCCAGGCGTCGTTCGCGTCGAAGTGAAGGAGCATGCGCACGTCGCCGTCCGGCTTTCTGCGGACGGGAGCCTGTCGGCCATTCTTTCCAACGGGCTCGTTCTGCCGATGCCGGAAGGCAAGCTTCCGGACAAGCCGATCCTGTCCGGCTGGCAGGCGGACGACGAGAATCTGGCGGAGCTGTGCAAGGCGCTGAGCGACTTGCCGGGCTATCTGCTGTCGGATCTGTCCGAGATTCAGCCCGATCCGTCCGTCTCTTATCCGAAGCGGATCAAGCTGTTTACGCGCTCGCGGTTCGAAGTCACGACGTCGATCGATTTGTTGAAAGACAAGATCGCTTATTTGAGCGATATCGTGCAAAACCGCGAGCCCGGAAAGATAACGATGTTGGATGTGGACTATTATTTGCCGTATTCGGCGGAAAATGTTGCCGAGTAGGCGGCGAAGGCCGTTAAACTTAAGGAAAAGGACTCTACTCAATCGGCCAAAAGAATGCTAGAATTTCATTTATGGGTAAAAGCGGGATGCCGCGATACCAGTCGGGTTTCGGCCTTGACGGGCAATCTAAAAAAATTGTAGAAAAAAGAGGGAAAACCTCGCGGATGTGGAATATGTAGAGGAAGCATCCCTTGTTCGCAGCCATTTTCATCGACCTACGGGAGGTGCCACCGGTTGAGCAACAATGACCTCATCGTCAGCCTGGACATCGGAACTTCGAAAATCCGGGTGATTATCGGGGAGATCAGCAACGGGGCCATTAACATCATTGGCGTCGGTTCCGCAGATTCGGACGGAATCCGTAAAGGCGCCATTGTCGATATTGACCAAACCGTTCAATCCATCCGCAACGCCGTCGATCATGCGGAACGCATGGTCGGAATTGGAATTAGCGAGGTTTACGTCGGGATAACCGGCAATCATATCGCATTGCAGAGCAATCACGGAGTCGTAGCCGTCTCCAATGAAGACAGGGAAATCGGCGAAGAAGATATCGAGCGTGTGTTGCAAGCGGCTAAAGTGGTTGCCCTGCCGCCCGAACGGGAAATCATCGGACTCGTTCCGAAGCAGTTTTTAGTAGACGGTCTTGCGGGCATTCAAGATCCGCGAGGCATGATCGGCGTTCGTCTGGAAGTCGAATGCACGATCATTACCGGCACGAAAGCGGCCATACACAACCTGATGAGGTGCGTTGAGAAGGCAGGGTTAAAAATATCCGGTCTGATCTTGATGTCGCTGGCCTCGGGAATGATGGCTTTGACTAAGGACGAAAAGCAGATGGGAACCGTTCTCGCCGATATCGGAGCGGGTTCGACCACGTTGGCGATATTTGAAGGCGGAAGTCTCGCGGCCGTATCGACATTGCCGATCGGCGGAGATTACGTCACCAGCGACATTTGCTACGGACTTAAGACCCAGACGGAGCATGCGGAGAAGATCAAGCTGAAATACGGGTGCGCTCGTATCGAAGACGCCGCCGAGGATCAGAAATTCAAGGTGATGAGGGTCGGCAGCAACATGGAGAAGGAATTTTCCCAACTCGACCTTGCCAACATCATCGAGCCCCGGATGCAGGAGATTTTCCAGATGATCCGCCAGGAAGTCAAACGTCTCGGATATCATGACAAAATTAACGGTTACGTACTGACGGGCGGTTCGGTTTCTTTGCCAAGCGTTCTTCCGCTGGCCCAGTTTGAACTGGAGTCCAACGTCAGAATTGCGGTGCCGGATTACATCGGCGTCCGGGATCCTTCCTTCAGCAGCGGTGTCGGCATGATCCAGTACGTCACCAAGTACGTTCGTACGCGCGGCGCACCCGGACCGAAGCGCGCTCCGAAAGCCAAAGCGGCGGCCGGGAGCACGACGACGGAATCCAAGCCTGGCATTGTTGAATGGTTCAAAAACATGTTCAAGGAATTTATTTAAGCCGCCGCTTACGAGAGAACCATTCATGCGAAGCAAGGAGGAGTTAACAAATTATGTTGGAGTTTGATTTTGAGATGGAACCACTTGCGAAAATCAAGGTCATCGGGGTTGGCGGCGGCGGCAGCAACGCTGTAAACCGAATGATCGAGAACGGCGTCAAAGGCGTCGAATTCATTACGGTTAATACGGATGCTCAGGCTTTGCACCTGACGAAGTCGGAACAAAAGCTTCAGATCGGGGACAAGCTGACGAGAGGCCTTGGCGCGGGTGCGAATCCCGAGGTCGGCAAAAAAGCGGCCGAGGAATCCCGCGAGTTCATTACGAACTCTCTGCGGTCTGCGGATATGGTCTTCGTGACGGCGGGGATGGGCGGCGGCACCGGTACCGGCGCAGCTCCCGTCATCGCCGAGCTGGCCAAAGAATGCGGCGCTTTGACGGTCGGGGTTGTGACCCGTCCGTTTACGTTCGAGGGCCGCAAGCGCTCCACGCAAGCGGAGATGGGCATTGAAGCTCTAAAAGAGAAAGTCGATACGCTGATTGTCATTCCGAACGACCGGCTGCTGGAGATCGTGGACAAGAAGACGCCGATGCTGGAAGCTTTCCGCGAAGCGGATAACGTTCTTCGTCAAGCGGTTCAGGGCATTTCCGACTTGATCGCCGTTCCTGGCTTGATCAACTTGGACTTCGCCGACGTGAAGACGATTATGTCCGAGCGCGGTTCCGCGCTGATGGGCATCGGACAAGCCTCCGGAGAGAACCGCGCCATGGAAGCGGCCCGGAAGGCGATTATGAGCCCGTTGCTGGAAACGTCCATTGAAGGCGCTCGCGGCGTCATTATGAACATTACCGGCGGCTCCAACCTCAGCTTGTACGAGGTCAACGAAGCGGCCGAGATCGTTATCGCCGCGTCCGATCCGGAAGTCAACATGATTTTCGGCGCCATTATCGACGATAACCTGAAGGACGAAATCAAAGTGACCGTCATCGCGACAGGCTTCGAGCATAAAGGACCTTCGCGGCGTCCGTCCGGCCCTTCGGCGGCACTGCCTCAGACGCCAACGCAGGCCGACCCGGCAAGCCAAAGCAACGAAATTCGCCAGACGAACAATTTGCGGCCTTTCGGCAATCAAACACCGTCAAGCGACCAACTGGATATCCCGGCTTTCTTGAGAAACCGCCCTCGCGGCGACCGTTAATCCAACGGCCGATTCTTTTTTACGCAAGCCCTCGCTTCCGCAACACGTGGAAGCGGGGGCTTTTTTTCTCGGTCTCGACAAAAAAAGGTGCGCGGGGCTGGCAAGATTAGACAGACACCGAATTTGAAAGCGGCTATACTGGTTTCATCCATCCCGGCCTGCATAGTTGGCGATGTTTCCGGGCGATGAAGGATGGGGGCTCGGTATGACCGTTTACGTGGATTTGGTGTTTCTGACGAACCTGGCGGTGGACGCTGCGGTGCTGATGGCGACCGCCAAAGTACGCCGCATCAAGCCGTCCCGAACGCGTCTGTTCGCGGCTGCATTTCTGGGGGCGGCTTATGCGGCATTGATGTTCTGGGCGCACATTCCTTACTTGTATTCCTTCGGAGCCAAAGTATTCGTCTCCGCGGCCATGGTGCTTCTCTCTTTCGGTTATGGCGGTCCGCTGCGCTGCATTCGCAACTTCGCCGCATTCTACGTCGTTAATTTCGCTACCTTGGGCGGGGTCATCGGACTGTCTTTTTTGCTGAGGAGCGCGAATTCGCCTTGGGGAGCCATGACCGTTACCGAAGACGGCGGATTCATTCTGGAATGGCAAATGCAGCTCGGTTTGCTGGTCGTCACGTTTCTGATGTCCGTCTGGATGTTCCGCAGCGCGTCCGAGACCGGCCGCAAACGTCAGGAGCTTGATCAATGGGTATGGAAGGTCGAAATTCGGATCGACGGCGACAGCTGGACGATGCCGGCGCTGCTCGATACGGGCAACCGGTTGTACGATCCGCTTACGCGCATTCCCGTTATGATCATGGAAGCCGATGTGTGGAAAGAGCGTCTGCCTGCGGGCTGGAGCGAGCGGCTGAAAGAGGAATCTCCCGACAGGCTGATCTCCGAGCTCGACGCGGAAGCTTCGGAGGAGTATGCATGGGGAAGCCGTCTCCGACTGGTGCCGTATCGGGCCGTGAACGGGTCGAGCCGGCTGATGCTGGCCGTCAAGCCCGACCATGTCGCGCTGTACCGGGAAGGACATCCTCCTCTTCAAGTGAACCGGGTGCTCATTGGTTTAGATGGAGGCACTTTGTCATCCGAAGGAACTTACCGCGCCATCGTCCATCCGGATATGGCTCAAGCCGACCCCGTACCGTCGGCTCCATCTCAACCTGCGTGACAGGAGGTAGCAGAAATGTTCGTGAACTTGAAGCTGAGGACGCAATTGTCGATTTATCGCCTGTTGTTCCGGTTCGGTTGGAAGAGCGAAGAAGTTTATTATATCGGCGGAAGCGAAGCTTTGCCTCCGCCGCTCAGCCGCGAGGAAGAGGAGTATTTGCTGGAGCGCCTGTCGACCGGCGACGCTGCGATTCGCGCCATGCTGATCGAACGCAACTTGCGATTGGTCGTTTACATCGCCCGGAAGTTCGAGAACACCGGCATCCATATCGAGGATTTGGTCTCGATCGGGGCGATCGGGCTCATCAAAGCGGTGAACACGTTCGATCCGGACAAGAAGATCAAGCTGGCCACCTACGCATCCCGATGCATCGAAAATGAAATTCTGATGTATCTGAGAAGGAACAGCAAGACGAGGACCGAGGTGTCGTTCGACGAGCCGCTTAATATCGATTGGGACGGCAACGAGCTGCTGTTGTCCGACGTGCTCGGGACGGAGAACGATACAATCTATCGCAACATCGAGGAACAGGTGGACCGAAAGCTGCTGCATAAAGCTCTGGATAAGCTGAGCGAACGAGAGCGGACGATTATGGAGCTTCGCTTCGGCTTGGCCGACGGCGAGGAGAAGACGCAGAAGGACGTCGCCGACCTGCTTGGCATCTCCCAATCGTATATTTCACGTCTGGAGAAGCGCATCATTAAGCGCCTTCGCAAGGAATTCAACAAGATGGTTTAGCAATTGTGAGAAAATTCGGGGTTCTTGCCCAAGGGAATAAAAACCCCCTTCCCGGAGATACTTTACATTAATGCTGCTCCCCGGGAGGAATTGCCTTGACCCGTAACAAAGTGGAGATTTGTGGAGTGGACACCTCAAAGCTGCCTGTCCTCACCAACGCCGAAATGAGGGAGTTATTTCTCGCTCTGCAAACCCGTGGAGAGATTGCCGCCAGGGAAAAGTTAGTGAACGGCAATTTGCGGCTGGTGCTCAGCGTCATCCAGCGGTTCAACAATCGCGGGGAATTCGTGGACGACCTGTTCCAGGTCGGGTGCATCGGCTTAATGAAGGCGATCGACAACTTCGATCTCGGTCAGAACGTCCGGTTTTCCACCTATGCCGTACCGATGATTATCGGGGAAATCCGCCGTTATCTCCGGGACAACAACCCGATCCGCGTCTCTAGAAGCTTGCGGGACATTGCTTACAAAGCTTTGCAGGTTCGGGATCAGCTGACGAATCAGCATTCCAGAGAGCCGACCATTCTGGAAATTTCGGAAGTGCTGAACGTTCCGAAGGAAGACATCGTCTTCGCCCTGGACGCCATCCAAGATCCCGTTTCCTTGTTCGAGCCGATCTATCATGACGGAGGCGATCCGATTTTCGTGATGGATCAGATCAGCGACGAGCGTAACAAGGACATTCAGTGGATCGAGGAGATCGCTCTGCGCGAGGCGATGAGGAAGCTGAACGATCGCGAAAAAATGATCTTGTCCATGAGGTTTTTCGAAGGTAAAACCCAGATGGAAGTCGCCGACGAGATCGGCATCTCTCAAGCTCAGGTTTCACGTCTTGAAAAGTCGGCCATACAGCAAATGCAGAAGCATGTGAAAACGTAATTCTAGGCTCTAAGCACTAAGCTCTGAGCACTATGCACCAAGCGAAAGAGGATGGGCGCCTTCGGGCTCTTATCCTCTTTTTCATGGAGCTTTTCCGCTGGTCCTGCCGGGTGGGATTCTTCCTCCGGCTCCCTGCAGCCATTATCCCCTTCGCTCAGAAAGTTGCCCTCGCTTCGCGCCACACGTCTCCCTGACGCTACGATGAACCTTTTAATAAGAGCTTCACGAACAAGAAAAACATCCGGCGCAACTAGAGCGTACCATCAAATAAATCAGCCTTGCATACGCAGCGAGGGTCTCTGACAGACTAACCGGCTTCCCTTAGCAATTCTTTATAGATGCGCTTGTGACGGGCGGAGTCGTCGACACGGCTGACTAGGTCCGGATAGGTGACGACCGTGGCTGACGCGGCGCATTGGAGCAAATAACGGAACGGGTCTGCGGCGTTCTCGCGGTGGTTTAAGCCGAAACAGTACTGATCCAAATAAGCCTGTAAATGTTTGGGGCCGATTCCGTTAAACCTGAAGTTGATCCATCGACCGGCGTGATTGCACAGTTCAATGAGCGGGCGATAACGGTCTCGGCTGAATTTTAGAATCACGGCATGAACGGCCTCGGCTTCGGGAGAGACATGGCGCTCGATAAAATGATGCTTGCCTCCGTTAGTAATTCGATCGTGGATCAAATGCTTGTTTGGAACCTGCTTGATTTTCGCATAAGTAAAACGCCCGCTGCCATCGATGGAAGCCCCGGCGAGCAAAGGCTGCTCCTGCGGATGGCGAAACACGGTCGGGTTGTAAGGGCGGCCGTAACTGCCGCAATTGATGCGTACGATCCCGGCAAGAAGCCGATCGGCATCGTCGGTTGACATGGCGTGGCGAATTTTATGGCAGATTAACCAGGCGGTTTTATAAGTCGTTCCTATGATTTCCGCCAGCCGGGTCGCGCTGATGGCTTGCGGCCGAGCATGAAGAAAGATGGCTTGAAACCAAAGGCGAAGCGGCGTTCGGCTCCCTTCCAGAACAGTGCCGACGGTAAGGGAGGTTTGCGCTCGACAGGATCGGCATTCATATAAGGGCAGCCGCCGCGTACGGATCACGTAGCAGCCGGGAAAGGCGCACTGCGGGCAGCGAAATCCATGCGGCCACCGCGCAGAGAACAAAGCCTGGATACAAGAGGATTCGTCATTGAACTTGCTGCAAAACTGTTCGAATGTAGCGGCTTTGCTGTCCATTTCCACTCCTCCAAACAAGAACGTTTGTTCCTATTTAAGAATATACTATTTTTTCTAAATTTGCAAGAGGATGATCTGTTTTTTTTGGTCGAAAACGGGGTGTTCTGAGCGGACGGGATAAGTGGGACGGGAGGAGGCGGAGAGCAGCGGCAGCTCGCGGAGAAGGATGCTGGGTGAAAGGCGCCACTCCACCCCGCCCAGCCTCGGCCCTTCCCTGAGTCGAGGGGATAATGGGCCCAGGGAAGAAAAAGGGGGGAGGGAGCGGAGCAGGGGAAGAGGTTCTGAGCGAAAGGGATAATGGCCCAAGAGCTGCGAGAAGAGGAACATCGTACGGGCGAATAGAGCTCAACCGTACATTTTTCCCGGCCGGATCATATATTTAATAACAGGGTGCGAATGCCTGGCCGGACGGGGGGCGTGAAAGGATGAAAATATCCGATTTTCAGACGAAGGACGTCATTAACATCGTCGACGGAAAAAAGCTCGGACAGGTTAGCGATCTCGAGCTCGATTTGCGTCAGGGGCGGATCGACTCGATCGTGGTCCCGACTTCGACAAGGCTGTTCGGGATGTTCGGCGGAGGCAGCGATGTCGTGATCCCGTGGAAAAACATCGTGAAGATCGGAACGGACGTCGTGCTGGTCCGATTGGATGACGCGAAGGTGTACCGGCTCGAGGACGGGGATCCGGGGAGATAGCGCGCCGATCTGGCGCGCTTTCCTTCCGCTGCCGCCGCAGCTATGGTACACTGAGGTTCGGAGGTGCGACAGGTGGAGCCTTTTGTTTTACGCGAGGAAGCGGATCGGCCGTCTGCGCTGTTCCTTCTGAAGTGCTGGAGCGGGACGGACGGATTGACCGCAGGATTCACGGCGAGGCAGGCCGGGAACGTCGCCCTGCACGTCGGGGACGCGCCGCAAGACGTCATCTCGAACCGGGAGGCGGTGACCCGTCAGCTGGGCTGGGATTTTGCAGCGTTCACCTGCGCGGAGCAGGTGCACGGGAGCGACGTCTACGTCGTTGCGGCGAAGGATGCGGGACGGGGGCGGACAAGCCGGGATACGGCCATTGCGAACACGGACGCGATGATTACGAACGAGCCGGACATTCTGCTGGCCATGTTTTACGCCGACTGCGTTCCGCTTTATTTTCACGACCCCGTCACGGGAGCGATCGGGCTCGCCCATGCCGGGTGGAAAGGAACCGTTGCCGAGATAGCGGTCAGAACGATCGAAAAAATGCGCTCGGAGTACGGCGCCAAGCCTGAAAACATGAGGGCTGCCGTCGGCCCGGCCATCGGCGAATGCTGCTACGAGGTCGACGAGTCGGTGGTAAAACACGTTCGTCCGCTGCTGGATACGGCAGTTGGAGAGATCCTCAAGCCGAACGAAAAGGGCGATCGTGCGCAGCTTAACTTGAAACATTTAAACCGACAACTTATGATAAAAGCAGGAATTATGCCGAGCCGCATCGAAATGTCTTCATGGTGCACAAGCTGCCATAGCGAGCTGCTGTTTTCCCACCGTAAGGAAAAGGGCGCGACAGGACGGATGATGAGCTGGTTAGGCAGGAAATCGAGGTGATCGTTTCGTGGCACTGCAAGACCGACTGCGAGACGTGGAAAACCGGTTGGAGCAAGCTTGCGCCAGAAGCGGAAGGCGCCGCGAGGACGTTCGCGTCATTGCGGTCACGAAATACGTGTCAACCGCCACGGCGGAAGCCGTCGTGCGGGAGGGCGTCGCCCATATCGGGGAAAATCGCTGGCCCGACGCGAAAGCGAAATGGGAGGCGCTCGGGGGACAAGCCGTTTTTCACTACATAGGCTCCCTGCAGACGAATAAAGTGAAGGACGTTATCGGGAAATTCGATTACATTCATTCGCTGGATCGCCTATCGCTGGCCGAAGCCGTTCAGAAACGGGCGCACGCGTTGGATTTGTCCGTACCGTGTCTGCTTCAGATCAACATCTCCGGAGAGCTTTCCAAGCACGGGCTGGATCCGGAAGCCGTAAAGCCTTTTCTGGAACAGCTGAGGACGTTCGATCGCATCAAACCGGTCGGCCTCATGACGATGGCCCCGTACGAAAGCGAGCCCGAGGCGACCCGGCCCGTATTCCGGGCGCTGCGACAGTTAAAGGACGAGTTGAATGCGTCGTCCGCTCTGGACGAACCGTTAACGCAGCTGTCGATGGGGATGTCCAACGATTTCGAGGTCGCCGTAGAAGAAGGCGCGACTTGGGTGCGTTTGGGAACGGTGCTTGTAGGGAAAGAAGAAATAGAGGAGGGATAGGCATGGGTGTTATGAATCGGTTTCTTAACTATTTAGGTTTGCAGGAGGAGCAAGAGCGCGAGGCGGAGCGCGAACGTTTCGAAGAAAACGAAGAGCAGGAAATTGAAACTCCCGCGTTCGAAGCGCGTAGACATTCTAGTAAGAACAACGTCGTAAGCATTCATTCCCAGAAGGCCGCCCGCGTCGTTCTGACGGAACCCCGTTCCTACGATGAAGCGCAGGAAATTGCCGATCACCTGAAATCTCGCCGTTCGATCGTCGTCAATCTGCAGCGCGTCAGAAGAGAACAGGCGATCCGGATCGTGGATTTTCTGAGCGGCACCGTATACGCTTTAGGCGGCCACATCTCCAAGCTGGGTTCGGACATTTTCCTCTGTACGCCGGATTCCGTGGAAGTGTCGGGAACGATTACGGAAATGTTGTCTGAGGAATCCGTCGACTACCCCAAAATGAGGTGACACCAGGTTGGAGCAATTAGAAGTTTATATTGGCATTTTGTACCGCATTTACTCGTACATGATTATCATCTACGTGCTGATGTCTTGGCTCCCGGCCGTGAAGGAAAGCTTCGTAGGCGAGCTTCTCGGCAAGTTGGTGGAACCGTATTTAAGACCTTTCCGCAAGATCATTCCGCCGATTGGCGGAATTCTGGACATCTCCCCGATCATCGCTTATTTCGCGCTTGGCTTTGTCGCGCAGGGCTTGATCGCTGTCCTGAGATTCCTCTTCGGAGCGTAGATGCTATGTCGCATACGGGTATTTACGAGCATTTTCATCCGGATGAAAAAGCATTCGTGGATCGCGCCTTGGAGTGGGTCGAAAGAGCCGCCGAACGTCACGAGACGAAGCGGACGGATTTTCTCGACCCGCGCCAGGCGCATATTTTATTTGCCCTGGCGAATCGGGAGCCGGACGCCCAGGTGAGGCTGGACGGCGGAAGTCCTCATGCCGAGAGGAAGCGGGCGCTGGTCGCTCCCGATTACCGACCGCTCGAAGACGAGGATATGGGCATCGTCGTCCTGGACATTTCCTCCGACGATCGCAAAATCTCCGAGCTGGATCACGGCGATTACTTGGGCGCACTGCTCGGACTGGGCATCAAGCGCGACAAGATCGGCGATCTCCATGTCAGCGATTCGGGATGCCACGCGTTGATTGCCGAGGAAATCGGCGATTTTCTGCTCGGACACATGAAGCAAGCGCATCGGGTCGACGTACGCGTATCCGTGCGGCCGCTCTCCGAGCTTCGCGAAACGAGAGCCCAGCTCGAGGAGCAGGTGATTTCCGTTGCCTCGATGAGGCTTGACGGCATTGCGAGCGACGTTTTCCGGCTGAGCCGGGCGAAGATCGTCGATCCGATCAGAGCAGGGAGATGCAAAGTGAGCTGGAAGCCGGTGGAGGATCCTTCGCATCCGCTAAAGGTCGGCGATGTCGTATCCATGAAAGGTTTCGGCCGATTTCAGGTGCTCGACGTGGAGGGCGTGTCGAAAAGCGGCAGAATCCGGGTTCGCATCGGGAAATTTGTATAGCGGGGCAGAAGGAATTTTTCAGCTTTCGTCGAATTGGAATGTGAACAGGCTGCTTGGAATTTAGGACCGAGGAGGTGCACCGATGCCACTGACCCCACTGGACATCCATAACAAAGAATTCGCCCGCCGCCTTCGCGGTTACGACGAAGATCAGGTCAACGAGTTTCTCGATCAGATTATCAAGGATTACGAAGCGATGATCCGCGAGAACAAGGAATTGCAAAATATGGTCGCCGCTTCGCAGGATAAGCTGGGCCATTTCTCCAACATCGAGGAGACGTTGAGCAAAACGATCATCGTTGCACAGGAAGCGGCGGACGAGTTGAGGAACAACGCGAAGAAGGAAGCTCATCTGATCATTAAAGAAGCGGAGAAGAACGCCGACCGCATCATTAACGACGCGCTGGCGAAGTCTCGCAAGATCGCCCTGGAGGTCGAAGAGCTGAAGAAGCAGGCAACCATCTACAGAGCCCGTTTCCGCGCACTGATCGAATCCCAGATGGAGCTGCTGTCCCAGGACGGTTGGGAATCGCTTGAAGGACGCGAATCCCGGGGGATCGAAGCCTAAGCGGTTTGACAAATGGAGCTCGGGAAAGTATAACAAGAATAGACGATGTATCGCAGCAATGTCCCAGACGGGAACGAGTAAGCGCAATTGCCTGAGCTCAGAGAGTTGGCGGTCGGTGCGAGCCAACGCGAGGGACGCGCAGAAAATCCTCCCCGAGACGCCTGCCGAACGCCGCGCTAGCTTGCTGCGGCCATTAAGCGTGGCCGGCCGTCCGCCGTTATCGGATGCTGAGTTGCCGCCTCTCCGGATCTTCCGGCGAGCAGCGGAACAAGGGTGGTACCGCGAGCTCGACTCGTCCCTTCGCAGGGGCGGGTCTTTTTTTGTTTTCACAGGTAACGGAAAGGATGAGAATCATGCAAAGAGTCGACGTCAAGGAAAAAGCGAGAGCCCGCGAGCAGCGAGTTCTGGAACAGTGGAAGAAAGAAGATACGTTCCGCCGCTCGATCGCCAACCGGGAGGGCAGGCCGAATTTCGTCTTCTACGAAGGGCCGCCTACAGCCAACGGAAAGCCGCACATCGGCCATGTGCTCGGGCGCGTCATTAAGGATTTCGTCAGCCGATACAAGACGATGGCGGGCTACCGGGTTATCCGCAAAGCCGGTTGGGATACGCACGGCTTGCCGGTCGAGCTCGGCGTAGAGAAGCAGCTCGGCATCTCGGGCAAGCAGGAGATCGAAAACTACGGGGTGGAGCCGTTCATCCTCAAGTGCAAGGAGAGCGTGTTCGAGTACGAGCGCCAATGGCGCGAGCTGACCGAAGCGATCGCGTACTGGACCGACCTCGACGATCCATATATTACGCTCGACAATCACTACATTCAGAGCGTCTGGCACATTCTGGCTACGATCCACGAGAAGGGCCTGCTTTACCGCGGCCACCGCGTCAGCCCGTACTGTCCTTGCTGCCAGACGACGCTCAGCTCGCACGAGGTCGCCCAAGGCTACGAGGACGTCAAGGATTTGACGGCGACGGCCAAGTTCAAGCTGAAGGAGAGCGGCGACTACGTGCTCGCCTGGACGACGACGCCTTGGACGCTGCCGGCGAACGTGGCTCTGGCCGTTCACCCCGAGCTCGACTACGTTCGGGCGAAGATGAACGGAGAGGTGTATGTCGTGGCAGCGGCGCTGGCTGACAAGGTGCTGAAGGACGAATACGAAACGCTTGGCACCGTGAAGGGGCGCGAGCTCGTCGGACATACGTACGAGCCGATCTTCCCGTACGTCCGGGTGGACAACGCTTATCGCGTCATTGACGCCGAATACGTCACCGACGCGAGCGGAACGGGGATCGTGCACATCTCGCCGGCGCACGGCGAGGACGACTATCGGGTAGCTCGCCAGCACGGCATTCCGATGCTGATGGTCGTTAACAACGAAGGCAAATATACGCCGGAAGTGACAGACCTGGCCGGCCGGTTCGTCAAGGACTGCGATGTCGACATCGTCAAGATGCTGTCGGAGCGCGGCCTGCTGTTCCACAAGGAAAAGATGGAGCACAGCTATCCGTTCTGCTGGCGGTGCAAAACGCCGTTGCTCTATTACGCGACGGAAAGCTGGTTCATCAAGACGACGGCGGTCAAGGATCAGCTGATCGAGAACAACAGGCAGATCCAATGGTATCCGGAGCATCTGAGAGACGGCCGCTTCGGCAAGTTTCTGGAGGATCTGGTCGACTGGAACATCAGCCGGAACCGCTACTGGGGAACGCCGCTTAACGTATGGACGTGCGAAAGCTGCGGCAAGGAGAAGGCGCCTCACAGCATTGCCGAGCTGCGCGCTCTGGCGATTGAAGACGTGCCGGAAACGATCGAGCTTCATAAGCCGTACGTGGACGGCATCCATCTGCGCTGCGAATGCGGAGGCGCGATGAACCGGGCTTCCGAGGTGATCGACGTCTGGTTCGACAGCGGCTCGATGCCGTTCGCGCAATATTTTCATCCGTACGGCGACGAGGCGAAGTTCCAAGAGCAGTATCCGGCGGACTTCATCTGCGAGGGGATCGACCAGACGCGCGGATGGTTCTTCAGCCTGCTGGCGGTATCGACGCTGTACAACGGCCAAGTGCCGTACAAGTCGGTCATCTCGACCGGACACGTGCTCGACGAGAACGGCCAGAAGATGAGCAAGTCCAAGGGCAACGTGATCGATCCTTGGGAAATCATCGACGAATTCGGCACGGACGCATTCCGTTGGTCGCTGCTGGCGGACAGCGCGCCGTGGAACAGCAAAAGGTTTTCCAGAGGCATCGTCGGCGAGGCCAAATCCAAGGTGGTGGATACGCTCGTCAACACGCACGCGTTCTATGCGCTATATGCTTCCATTGACGGCTACAACCCTGCGGAGCATGCGAGAATCCGATCGGAGCATAAGCTGGACCGCTGGATCGTGTCCCGGCTGAACACGCTGGTTCAGGAAGTGGTAAAAGGTCTGGACGCCAACGACTTCCTCAATCCGGCGAAAGCGATCGAGACGTTCGTCGACGAGCTGTCGAACTGGTACGTGCGGCGCTCCCGCGACCGGTTCTGGGGCAGCGGCCTGACTGAGACGAAGCTGGCGGCGTACCAGACGCTGGGCGAGGTGCTGTTGACGCTGTCCAAGCTGATCGCGCCGTATACGCCTTTCGTCGCCGAGGACATCTACGGCAATCTCGGCGGAGAGGGCAGCGTGCATTTGGCCGATTATCCGCAGGCGGACCCGGCGGCGATCGATGCCGGGCTGGAGCGCGAGATGGCAGCCGTGCGCGGCGTCGTGGAGCTGGCCCGGAACATTCGCAACGAATCGGGGCTCAAGACCCGCCAGCCGCTGTCCGAGCTGCTCGTGTCGCTAAGCGACGGCTTCGATCTGTCGGGTTACGAGGATATCGTCAAGGACGAAATCAACGTTAAGAAGATTACGGTCGTGAAAGACGACGGCGGCTTCGTAAACTTCAACCTGAAGCTGAATTTGAAAGTGGCCGGCAAAAAGTACGGCAAAAATGTCGGACCGATTCAGGCGGCGTTCAAGGCGATGTCCAGCGAGGAGACGCGGTCGGTCGTTCAGGCGGGCAAGTTCGAATTCGTATCGCCGGACGGCGAGGCGCTGACCGTCGATCTGGAGGAAATTCTCGTCGAGAAGGAAGCGAAGACCGGCTTCGCATCCGCATCCGGCGGCGGATTGACCGTAGCCCTTAACACGGAGATCACTCCGGAGCTGGTGCAGGAGGGCTGGGTGCGCGAGGTGATTCGCGCCGTTCAGGATACGCGCAAGAAGCTTGATCTGCCGATCGAGCAGCGCATCGGTCTCGTGCTCGACGTGGACGCCGAACTGGAAGCGGCGCTGCGCGCTTTCGATCATGTGCTTAAGGAGAACGTGCTGGTTCATTCGGTTTCGTTCGGCAAGACGGAGACGACGGAAGCGGTGCAAGCCGGCGAGAAAACGATCGGCGTCGCGATCGTCTAAGGCGGCGTCCTTGCAGCGGCGGCGGACCGGAAGCATAATTCTTCCGTCAGTATGCTAAACATAATAAGGAAAACGAGAAGACGAGCTCCAGAGCTCAAGACGGGACCAAGCGTCCCGTCTTGAGCCGGGCTCGTTTTGCATACGGCGTTTAAGCTGAGGAGGCATGCGCCATGGGCGGCCATTCGAAAAACAAGGGGAATCCGAATTCGATCCAGGTCAAGCTAGCTTCCAAGCCGCCGAACGAACCGGCGCCGCAGCGGCTGGCCGAGGAGACCCAGGATTTGAGAGGAACGCTTCTGTTCCTGTCCGATAAGCTGGAGCGGCTGTCCGTCGATATGGAGAAGGCGCAGTTGAAGGAATACGTCAATCTCATGCATCGTCCCTGGCAGCTCATTTTCAGAAACTTCATCGCCGGAACGGCCCGCGGCGTCGGCATTGCGCTGGGCTTTACGTTTTTCGCCGCCACGATCGTCTACCTGCTTCAGCTGCTCGGAGCGCTGAATTTGCCGATTGTGGGTGATTATATCGCCGACATCGTGCGGATCGTTCAGCGGCAGCTCGAGATCAATCCGTATTGAGCTTCGGCTGGCCGCCAGCTTGAGCTGGCGCAGCAGAGCGTCTTACGTATAGGAGTCTGTAGGCTCTTCGATCCGCTCATCGGGCTCGAGCAGGGGATCTCCCTCGTTGTCGGCCATATACCGGCGGTAGGCGTCATTGCGGACGACGGAGAGGTGGCGGCCGGTGATGTCGGTGGCGACAAAGCTTTCGTAAGCTTCGACGTATCCGTCGTTCTCGCCGGCTTCTATCGCCATCCGGTTGTAGTCGTCGATATGGCGGTCCTCCGCCAGAGCCGGCGTGTTGGACGTCCCCCACGACTCGACGATCTGCCACGCATCTTCCCCGTCGAAGCCGTTCTGGTCGTCTCGGTCGTCCAAGCTGGTGCGGCCGAACGGAGGAGCAAGGAACGGCTCTTCGACCGGCCGATCGTTCGCCGGCTTCTGCCGAGGCTCGTGCTCAAGACAGTAAATTGCCGTGGGCAGCGCTTCGAGCCGTTCGACCGGAATAAACCTGCCGCAAGCGGCGCACCGTCCATATTCTCCCGTATCCATTCGTTCCAGGGCGGCATCCACGCGATCCAGCCTTAACGCCTCTTTTTCCAGGAGGGCCAGATCCTTGCTTCGCTCGAACATCTCCGTTCCCGCGTCGGCCGGATGATTATCGATGCCGGAAAGCTCGCCGGTCGAATCGCGATAAGAGGCGGAAAGACCGAAATGATCGTTTTCTTTCGCGCGCCGCTCCAACTCGCATCTTTCCTGGATCAGCCTGCGTCTTAACGATTGGAATGTTTTCTGATCGAGATGCTTCGTCACCCTCATCCACTCCCTCTGACGGAATACGCCTGACGTTTCGTTCGGCTTTAGTTTTCTCGGTTGAATCGAGTTTTAAGTGCGTTTAAGGACGGTCTTGTCTGGAGGTTTTGTCGATTTTTACTTGCCCTTCGTGGACGCTCCGCTTGACGGTATGATAAAATCAACAGGCAGGAGAAAGAGACGAAGGGCGGAAAAGGAATGCAACGACGGATTTGGCCGATAGGGGCTTATTACGCAATCGCGGTCATCGTATTTCTGATCGACTACGCGAGCAAGAAAATCATTAACCGCACGGTCGCATTGAACACGGAGACCATTCCCGTAATCGGCGATTTCTTTATGATTACCCACATCCGCAACAGAGGAGCGGCATTCGGAATGCTGCAGGAGCAGCGGCTGTTTTTCATCGTAATTACCGTCGTGGTCGTCAGCGGCATTCTCTGGTATTTGCACCGCTCCTATCGTACGGGAAGCAAGCTGCTGCTTGTCGGTTTGGCGACAATTTTGGGCGGCGCCGTCGGCAATTTCCTCGATCGGGCGCTTTACGGCGAAGTGATCGATTTCCTGCAGTTCAATTTCGGATCGTACACGTTCCCGATTTTTAATTTAGCGGATACCGGAATCTGCGTAGGCGTCGGCTTCGTTATTTTGGACGCGCTGCTAACTATGAAACAGGAGAATAAACCCAATGGCAATGGAGAGCAATCCCAGCAAGATCCGCCGGCTGAACAGCAGTCTGTCTGAGGACGATTTCGAATGGGTCGTCGAAGACGGCCAAGCGGGAGAACGGGCGGACAAGCATATCGCTCAAGCGCTGGCGGAGCAGGAGGAGTCCGTTTCCAGATCGCAAATTCAGGAATGGATTCGCATCGGGGCGGTTACCGTAAACGGAGCGGAGATTAAGGCCAACGCCAAGCTTGCCGCCGGCGACGTCGTTCGCATCTCGCCGCCGGAGCCGGAGCCGCTGGACGTCTATCCGGAAAATATTCCGCTCGCCATCGCGTACGAGGACAGCGACGTCATCGTCATCAACAAGCCGCGGGGAATGGTCGTTCATCCGGCGGCGGGGCATCCGAACGGGACGGTCGTGAACGCGCTGCTCCATCATTGCGAAGATCTATCCGGCATTAACGGCGTGAAGCGACCGGGAATCGTGCATCGGATCGACAAGGACACGTCCGGATTGCTCATGATCGCGAAGAACGATCTGGCGCATGCTTCGCTTGCAGAGCAATTGAAAGAGCATACCGTCACCCGTAAATACCGCGCGCTTGTATACGGCGTTTTGCAGCACGATAAAGGGACGGTGGACGCGCCGATCGGGCGAGCCAACCATGACCGCAAGCTGTACGTCGTCACGGAGAAGAACAGCAAGCGCGCCGTGACTCATTTCACGGTGGCCGAACGGTTCGACGAGTATACGCTGCTGGAGCTGAGGCTGGAGACCGGACGCACCCATCAGATTCGCGTGCATATGAAGTACATCGGCTTCCCGCTGGTCGGCGATCCGGTCTACGGCGGCCGCAGCGGCCGGACGCTCGGCATGTCGGGCCAAGCTCTGCATGCGGAGGTGCTCGGCTTCAAGCATCCGAGGACGGGAGAATACATGGAGTTCTCCGCTCCGCTTCCCGAGGATATGGAGCATGTGCTAGCGATTTTAAGGAGCCGCTAACGCCTGCGATAACTGCAAATGATCGGTGCAAAAATCCATGGCAGTCTTCCGGCATATCGTTCATAGTTTGAGTGTGAGGCTTGTTAACATGTAACGATACAAGGAGTGTCTCGGATGAGCGTGGAACAGTACCAGTCGACTTACATTCAGGAGCAGTTCGCGAACAGAATCGGCGGCGCCAATTACGGCAAAGATACGAACATTTATAAATTCGAGAAAATCAAACGGGCGAAAGCGGCGGCCAGGAAAGCTCACCCGGACGTCGAGCTCATCGATATGGGCGTCGGCGAACCGGACGAGATGGCCGACGCGGGCATCGTCGCCAAACTGGCGGAAGAAGCCGCCAAGCCGGAGAACCGCGGTTATGCGGACAACGGAATCGCCGAGTTTAAGCAAGCGGCGGCGACTTATTTGAAGGAAGTATTCTCCGTGGACGGCATCGATCCCGAAACGGAGGTTCTGCATACGATCGGAGCCAAGCCTGCCTTGGCCATGCTGCCTACGGTGTTCATTAATCCGGGCGACGTCACGATTATGACGGTTCCGGGCTACCCGGTCATGGGCACGCATACGAAATATCTGGGCGGCGAAGTGTACAACGTTCAACTGACGAAGGAAAACGACTTCCTTCCGGACCTGAAGGCGATTCCTCAAGAAATCGCCAGACGGGCCAAGCTGCTCTACTTGAACTACCCGAACAATCCGACGGGCGCTGTGGCGACGAGGGCTTTTTTCGAGGAAGTGGTGGCCTGGGCGAAGAAGTTCAACGTGATCGTCGTTCACGACGCTCCTTACGCCGCACTGACCTACGGCGGAGTAAAGCCTTTCAGCTTCCTGTCCGTTCCGGGCGCCAAGGACGTGGGCGTCGAGCTGCACTCCTTGTCCAAGTCCTATAACATGACTGGCTGGCGAATCGGCTTTATCGCCGGCAACCCGCTCGTCGTCAAGGCGTTCGGGGACGTGAAAGACAACAACGACTCGGGGCAATTCATCGCCATTCAGAAAGCGGCCGCCTACGGTTTAGCCAATCCGCAGATTACCGAGGCGATCTCGGCGAAATATTCCCGACGCCACAACATGCTCGTCGCCGCGCTGAACGAGATCGGCTTCCGCGCGGAGAAGCCGAAAGGCTCCTTCTTCCTGTACGTCGAAGCGCCGAAAGGCATCGTCGGAGGACAGCGGTTCGATTCCGGTGAAGATTTCTCGCAATATCTGATTCGCGAGAAGCTGATCTCCACCGTACCGTGGGACGACGCCGGCAAATTCGTCCGCTTCTCGGTCACTTTCATCGCCCAGGGCGAAGCGGAAGAAGCTCGCGTCATCGACGAGATCAAGCGCCGTTTGACCGACGTTCAATTCGAATTTTAAGCTTCGGATTTCCTTGACACTTCATGTCGAACGTGGGATAATCATTGTTAATGAACGGGTACCTTTAAATCAGTCCAGAGAGACTGGCAAGGTGGCGCAGAATTGACAACGATCCGGGACATGCGTACGAGCATGCTCATTGTTCGGCTTGGGGTCGAACGATGGACATGTATCCGCATCTCTTGTCTTCGGATATCCGCGTCTGGCTGTAACCTCCTTGCGAATTCGCAGGGAGGTTTTTTAGTGTGCAAATCTCGCGTGAAGGAGGGGCCGGGTTGACGGACTCGCGTGTCATTATGGACGAATCCGCCATTCGGCGGGCGCTTACCCGGATTGCTCACGAGATGGTCGAGAAAAACAAGGGCATCCAAGGCTGCGTGTTGATCGGCATACGGACTCGAGGCGTCTACTTGGCGCATCGCGTAGCCGATCGAATTCTGGATATCGAGGGTCAGCCGATTCCCGTCGGGGAGTTGGACATTACCCGCTATCGGGACGATCGCCCTTCCGCTGCGAGAGCGAGCGCAGCCGAACCGGGAGAAGAGCTGAAACGGCTGGTCACCGACAAGCGGATCATTCTGTTCGACGACGTGCTCTATACCGGAAGGACGATTCGAGCCGCACTGGACGCGCTGATGGATTGCGGGAGGCCGCAATCGATTCAGCTGGCGGTTCTCGTCGACAGGGGGCATCGCGAGCTGCCGATTCGCCCGGACTACGTCGGCAAGAACGTGCCGACTTCGCGGCATGAGAAAATCGACGTCTCGCTCAGAGAAATCGATGAGACCGACTGCGTTACGATCCTGCATCCGCGCGAAGCGGAGGTCGGAAGGTAATCTTACCCTAACAGAGGAGGCGCCAGGAATAGATGACGACATGGATCATAAACGCCAACAGGTGGAACGCGGAAGCGGGGAAGCTTGAAATCGCGCATGTGCGCATCGAGGAGGGAACGATTGCGGAATGGCGCATCGGCGGCTCGGCGCCCGATACGGCGGGAGCGGAAGCCATCGATGCCGAGGGCAAGCTAATCTCGCCGGGATTAATCGACATGCACGTTCACTTGCGGGAGCCGGGATTCGAACATAAGGAAACGATCGCCAGCGGCACCGAGTCGGCGGCCCGAGGCGGCTTCACCGTCATCGCTCCGATGCCGAACACGAGACCGGTCATGGATACGCCGGAGACGATCGAGTTCGTGCTCGACAAGTCGAGGACGGAAGGCGTCGTGCGGGTGCTGCCGTATGCCGCGATTACGAAAAACGAACTCGGCCGCGAGCTGACCGATTTCCCGGCCTTGAAGAAAGCCGGAGCGATCGGCTTTACGGACGACGGCGTAGGCGTGCAGAACGCGCAAATGATGAAAAACGCGATGGCGCTCGCCAAGTCGCTCGATATGCCGATTATCGCCCACTGCGAGGACGACTCGCTGGTAGAGGGCGCGGCGGTCACCGACGGGGCTTTTGCCCGCAAGCATGGGTTGAAGGGCATTCCGAACGAATCGGAGGCGATCCATGTCGGCCGGGACATTTTGCTGTCCGAAGCGACGGGCGTACATTACCATGTGTGCCACGTCAGCACGGAGCAGTCGATCCGGCTGATCCGGCTCGGCAAGTCGGTCGGCGTGAACGTTACCGCGGAAGTATGCCCGCACCACCTGCTGCTCTCGGACGAGGATATTCCGGACAGCATGGACGCCAACTGGAAAATGAACCCGCCGCTCAGGACGCCGCGAGACGTCGAAGCGTGCATTCAGGCGCTGGAGGACGGGACAATCGATATCATCGTGACCGACCATGCTCCCCATAGCGAGGAGGAGAAGGCGCGGGGGCTGGATCGGGCGCCGTTCGGCATCGTCGGATTCGAAACGGCGTTCCCGCTGCTCTACACGAAATTCGTCCGCACCGGGCGCTGGAGTCTCGACTTCCTGCTGCGCAGAATGACGAGCGACCCGGCCCGAGTGTTCCGGCTTCCGTACGGAACGATGGACGCGGGATCCCCGGCGGATCTGATTCTGATCGATCTGGAAAACGAGCGGGAGGTCGATCCCTCGACCTTCCTGTCGAAAGGTCGCAATACCCCGTTTGCGGGTTGGAAGTTATACGGCTGGCCGACCATGACTATGGTCGGCGGCAAAGTGGTCTGGACCGAAGAGAACGGCATTAACCGCTAAGGAGTGATTGGAATGCAAGCCAGATTGTTGTTGGAAGACGGTACGCTGTTCACGGGACAGAGCTTCGGCGCCGAAGTCGGCTCCGTCGGAGAAGTGGTATTCAATACGGGGATTACGGGCTACCAGGAAGTGCTGTCCGACCCTTCCTATTGCGGGCAGATCGTGACGATGACCTATCCGCTCATCGGCAACTACGGCATTAACCGCGACGATTTCGAAAGCATCCGTCCTTACGTTCACGGATTCGTCGTTCGCCGCCACGAGAGCGTGCCGAGCAACTGGAGAGCGCAATATACGGTTGACCAACTGCTGAAGGAATACGGCATTCCGGGCATCAGCGACATCGATACCCGCATGCTGACGAGAATTCTTCGCGTGCACGGCACGATGAAAGGAATCATTACGACGGGCAACGAACGCGTAGAGGAGCTGATGGAGCGTCTGGGCTCGACGCCGCTGATGCGCGATCAGGTCGCGCGGACGTCGACCCAAAACGTATTCTCCAGCCCCGGCGACCAGGAGCGCATCGTGCTGATCGATTACGGCGCGAAGAGCGGCATTCTGCGCGATCTGACGAAGCGCGGCTGCGACGTCGTCGTCGTGCCGCAGAACACGACGGCGGACGAAATACGCCGCCTGCATCCCGACGGGATTCAGCTGTCCAACGGTCCGGGAGACCCGAAGGACGTGCCGCACGCCGTGGAGACGATTCGCGAGCTGCTCGGCCAGTATCCGATATTCGGCATCTGTCTGGGACATCAGCTGTTTGCGCTCGCCTGCGGCGCGGATACCGGCAAGCTGAAATTCGGCCACCGCGGCGGCAACCATCCGGTTAAGGAGCTGGAATCCGGCCGCTGCTTTATCACCTCCCAGAACCACGGCTATACGGTCGTCGAAGAATCGATCGCCGGTACGGAACTGGAAGTGACGCATATCAACAACAACGACAAAACGATCGAAGGCTTGAAGCATAAACGCTACCCCGCCTTCTCGGTTCAATATCATCCGGAGGCCGCCCCGGGGCCTTACGACAATAGCTACTTGTTCGACCGTTTCCTGCAACTGATTCGCGACCACAAGAAAGCCAACCCGGAACGCCCTCGTCAGGCGCAACTGTCGGAGACGCTGAGAGGAGAACTGCTGTATGCCCAAAAATAAAGACCTCAAAAAAATTCTCGTCATCGGCTCCGGTCCGATCGTCATCGGACAAGCCGCGGAATTCGATTACGCCGGCACGCAAGCTTGTCAGGCGCTGAAGGAAGAAGGCATCGAAGTCGTTCTGATCAACAGCAATCCGGCGACGATCATGACCGACACGAACATCGCCGACAAAGTCTACATCGAACCGATCAATCTGGAGTTCGTGTCGCAGATTATCCGCCAGGAGCGCCCGGACGGACTGCTGCCGACGCTCGGCGGTCAGACCGGGCTGAATATGGCGGTCGAACTGGCCCGCGCGGGCGTGCTGGAGCAGGAGAACGTCAAGCTGCTCGGCACGCAGCTTGACGCGATCGAGCGCGCCGAAGACCGCGATCTGTTCCGCGAGCTGATGAGAGAGCTGGAGCAGCCGGTGCCGGAGAGCACGATCGTCACGACGGTCGAGGACGCGGTGGAATTCGCGAACGGCCTCGGGTATCCGGTTATCGTCCGCCCGGCTTATACGCTCGGCGGAACGGGCGGCGGCATCGCTCCGAGCGAAGAGGAGCTGCGCGAGATTGTCGCCAACGGCATCCGCTACAGCCCGATCGGTCAATGCTTGATCGAGAAGTCGATTGCGGGCATGAAGGAAATCGAATACGAAGTGATGCGCGACGCGAACGACAACTGCATCGTCGTCTGCAACATGGAGAACTTCGATCCGGTCGGCGTTCACACCGGCGACAGCATCGTCGTGGCGCCTAGCCAGACGCTGTCCGACCGCGAGTACCAAATGCTGCGCTCGGCGTCGCTCAAAATCATCCGCGCGCTGAACATCGAAGGCGGCTGCAACGTGCAGTTTGCGCTCGATCCGCAAAGCTACCAATACTACGTTATCGAGGTGAACCCTCGCGTCAGCCGTTCCTCGGCGCTCGCCTCCAAAGCGACCGGCTATCCGATCGCGAAGATGGCGGCAAAAATCGCGATCGGCTATACGCTGGACGAGATCGTCAATCCGGTGACGGGCCAGACGTACGCTTGCTTCGAGCCTACGCTGGACTATATCGTGTCGAAAATTCCGCGCTGGCCGTTCGACAAGTTCACTTCCGCAAACCGCAAGCTGGGCACGCAGATGAAGGCAACCGGCGAAGTAATGGCGATTGGCCGCACGTTCGAGGAATCGATCCATAAAGCGGTCCGATCGCTGGAAATCGGCGTTCACCGCATCTATCTGAAGGGCGCTAACGAGCTGTCCGACGAAGTGTTGACGAACCGGCTGATCAAAGCGGACGACGAGCGGCTGTTCCTCGTCGCGGAAGCGTTCCGCCGCGGCTGGCCGCTGCAGCGCATTCAGGATTTGTCCAACATCGACTGGTGGTTCCTCGACAAGATCGAGCGGATCGTCCAGCTTGAGGACGAAATTCGTAAAGAGCCCGCCCTTACGGCGGAGCTGCTGTACAAGGCCAAGCGAAACGGCTTGACGGACCGCGCCATCGCCGAGCTGAGAAGCGAAGGCCATCCGTCCGGCTCTTATACGAAAGAAGCCGACGTCCGCGCCTATCGGCTCGAGCAAGGCTTAAAGCCGGTCTATAAGATGGTCGACACTTGCGCCGCCGAATTCGAGGCGACGACCCCGTATTACTATTCGACCTACGAGACGGAGAACGAAGTGCTTCCGAGCGACAAGGAGAAAATCATTGTGCTCGGCTCCGGCCCGATTCGGATCGGACAGGGCATCGAGTTCGACTACTCGACCGTGCACGCCGTATGGGCGATCCGCAACGCGGGCTACGAAGCGGTCATTATTAACAACAATCCGGAGACGGTGTCCACCGACTTCAGCACGTCGGATCGTCTCTACTTCGAGCCGCTCTTCTACGAGGATGTCATGAACGTCATCGAGCAGGAGAAACCGGTTGGCGTCATCGTGCAATTCGGCGGACAGACGGCGATCAACCTGGCCGCGCCGCTGGCCAAGGCCGGCGTCCGCATTCTCGGCACGTCGCTGGACAGCATCGATGAAGCCGAAGACCGCAAACGGTTCGAGGCGCTGCTGAGCAAACTGAACGTTCCGCAGCCGAAAGGAACGACCGTGACTTCGGTGGAAGAGGCGGTAGGCGCCGCGCAAGAGCTCGGATATCCGGTGCTCGTGCGTCCGTCCTACGTCCTCGGCGGTCGGGCGATGGAAATCGTCTACTCCGACGAAGAGCTGCTGTCCTACATGGAAGTAGCCGTAAAAATCAATCCGGAGCATCCGGTCCTGATCGACCGTTACATGCTCGGCAAGGAAATCGAGATCGACGCGATCTGCGACGGCGAGACGGTGCTCATTCCGGGCATCATGGAGCACGTCGAGCGCGCGGGCGTTCACTCCGGCGACTCGATCGCGGTGTATCCGCCGCAGTCGCTGTCCGAGGAAATCAAGCGGCAGGCGATCGACATTACAATCAAAATCGCCAAGGAGCTGAAGACGGTCGGACTCGTCAACATCCAGTTCGTCGTCTGGCAGGAAAAAGTGTACGTCATCGAGGTTAACCCTCGTTCGTCCCGGACCGTGCCGTTCCTGAGCAAAGTGACGAAAATCCCGATGGCCAATCTGGCGACGCAGGCGATTCTCGGCAAAAAGCTGACGGAGCTCGGCTATCAGGAAGGGCTGTGGCCGGAAGACGAGTTCGTCTCGGTCAAAGTGCCGGTCTTCAGCTTCGCCAAGCTGCGCCGCGTCGACCCGACGCTGACGCCCGAGATGAAGTCGACCGGCGAAGTGATGGGACGCGACCGTTTCTACGCGAAAGCTCTATTCAAAGGCCTGGTCGGATCGGGCATGAAAATCCCGAACTCCGGCGCGATTATCGCGACGGTCGCCGACAAGGACAAGGAAGAAGCGATCCAGATTTTGAAAGGCTTCTACAACCTGGGCTACAAGCTGCTGGCCACGGGCGGAACCGCCGACGCCTTGGAAGCCGCGGGACTGAAAGTCCGCCGCGTCAACAAGCTGTCCGACGGCTCGCCGAACATTCTCGATCTGATTCGCACCGGCCAGGCGCAGTTCGTCGTTAATACGCTGACGAAGGGCAAGACGCCTGAACGCGACGGCTTCCGCATCCGCCGGGAGGCGGTCGAGAACGGCGTCGTCTGCTTGACGTCGCTGGACACCGTCCGCGCGCTGCTGAACATGCTGCAGGCGCTGCGTTTCTCGAGCGAAGCGATGCCGGCGTTCCAAGACTAGAGGAGGAATCGCATTGTCGTTGTTATCCCGCAGCGAGGCGGCCGGCAAAATTATGGTCGCGCTCGACAAGCCCGACGCGAAAGCCGCTCTGGAGCTGGCCGATCGGCTGCAAGGCTCAGGCTGCTGGATGAAGGTAGGCATGGAGCTGTTCTATGCGGCAGGACCTGCGATCGTACGGGAGCTGAAGAGCAGAGGCTTCCGTATCTTCCTCGATCTGAAAATGCACGACATTCCGAACACCGTCCGCGGCGGGGCGAGAAGCATTGCCAGACTTGGCGTGGATCTGTTTAACGTCCACGGAGCCGGAGGGCTGTCGATGATGCGCGCCGCTATGGAAGGCGTCCGGGATGCGCTGGAGTCAGGGGACGCCGAACGGGCTCCCCTCGTCATCGCGGTGACGCAGCTGACGAGCACGAGCCAGGACGTGCTGAATGCCGAGATCGGCATTCCTGGCGCGTTGGAGGACGCTGTCGTCCGCTATGCGAAGCGGGCGCATGAGGCCGGGCTGCAGGGCGTGGTCGCCTCGCCTCTGGAGGTCTCAGCCATTAAGGCGGCTTGCGGGGCAGGCTTCATCACGGTAACGCCGGGCATTCGCCCGCGCGGTGCGGACGTCGGCGACCAGTCTCGCATTACGACGCCCCGGGACGCCGTAGAGGGAGGCACCGACTACCTTGTTATCGGACGTCCGATTACGGCGGCTGACTCTCCGGAGAAGGCGCTGGATCACATTTTGAAGGAGTTGACCCAATGATGAGCCCACATTCCGCAGAGCAGCTGCCTGCCGTCATCGCTGGAAGTCTGCTGGACATCGGGGCAGTAGCCCTTCGTCCGAACGAGCCGTTTACTTGGACGTCGGGGATTGTCTCCCCGATTTACTGCGACAATCGGCTGACGATGAGCTATCCGGACATCCGCGAGACGATCGCCGACGGGTTCGCGACGCTGATCCGCACGCATTATCCGGATACGGAGGTCATCGCCGGCACGGCGACGGCCGGCATTCCGCACGCCGCGTGGGTGGCGCAGAAGCTAAACCTGCCGATGGCCTATATCCGCGATAAGGCGAAGGGCCACGGCAAGCAAAACCAAATCGAGGGCTTGATCAAGGACGGGCAGAAGGTCGTCGTGATCGAAGACTTGATCTCCACGGGAGGCAGTTCCCTAAAAGCGGCGCTGGCCGTCATGGAGGCGGGCGGCGACGTGCAGGGAGTGCTTGCGATTTTCACCTATCAGTTCGCTCAGGCGGAGCAAGCGTTCAGCGAGGAAGGCGTCGAACTGAAGACGCTGTCGAACTATTCGGCGCTCGTCGACGAAGCTCTCAGACGCGGCGTGATCGGCGGAGCCGACGTCAAGCTGCTGCAATCTTGGCGCGAAAATCCTCAAGCGTTCGGCAAATAAGCGAAACAACAATCGGCGGCTTCCCGTGGGAGGGCCGCTTTTTGTCATTTACTCGGTCTGCAGACCGAGGCCAAAAGCGTGCCCGGGACCGTCGAAGGGCTTCTCCTCTTCGTTTACAATGGGATTATCCTATGAGGTTTGGCAAAAAAAAGGAGAGTGTAATCGTGGCCATTCTGGAAGTGAAGGGTCTGCGCAAAGCGTTCGGCGCCGTGCAAGCGGTTGAAGAAATCAGCTTCTCGGTCGAGAACGGGGAAGTATTCACGATCATCGGTCCGAACGGAGCCGGGAAGACGACGACCCTGGAAATGATCGAAGGGATGCAGGCACCCGACAGAGGTACGATCTCGATCAACGGGATGACGTGGGACAAGGATGCCGAACGAATCAAAACGATCATCGGCGTTCAACCGCAATCGAGCGCTCTGTTCGATCTGCTCACCGTGGAAGAGAACCTGGAGCTGTTCGCCTCGTTTTATCCGCATTCGAAGCAGCCGTCCGAGGTGCTGGAGATGATCAATTTGACCGATCACCGCCGCAAAAACGTCAAGTCGCTGTCCGGAGGACAGCGCCAACGTCTTGCGATCGGACTGGCGATGATCAGCGATCCGCAAATCATTTTTCTTGACGAGCCGACGACAGGGTTGGACCCGCAAGCCCGCCGCAACATTTGGGACATCGTTCTGAAGCTGAAGGAGCTGGGCAAGACGACGATTTTGACGACCCACTACATGGAAGAAGCCGAGAAGCTGAGCGACCGCGTCTGCATCGTCGATCAAGGCAAGGTCGTCACGCTTGATACGCCCGCCAATCTGATCGACAGCCTGACGAAGGAACGGGAAGTTCGACTGTACTTCCAGGACGGAGAAGCGGCCGCTGCCGAGACGGAACAGGTCGCCAAGGGCGATCCGACGGTCGTTCGAACGGAGTTGGACGGCTCCTCGCTGAAGGTTTGGTCGGTGCGTCCGGAGGAAACGCTGTACGGGGTTTTTGGCTTTACGAAGGAAAAAGGGTATCGGGTCGAGCAAGTCTCCATTCGAGAGATGAGTCTCGAAGACGTATTCATCGCCTTTACGGGCAAAGAGTGGAGGGACTAAGGTGAGCAACGGCAAACAGCTTGGTAAATTGTTCGGCGCGCAGCTTAAAATGATGTTCCGGGAAAAGCAGGTGTGGTTTTGGAACCTCTTTTTCCCGATCATTCTGATGGTCATTTTTATGGTGATTTTCGGCGGCGGAGGAGGCAGCGACTTCAAAGCGAAAATCGCGGTCGTGAAGCCGAGCGCGAGCGAAGCGTCGGATATGCTGGAAGGTTACTTGCGGCAAGTGCCGGTTTTGGAGTGGAAATCGGAACAGCCGGTTACGGCGGATGAAGCGGACGAGTGGGTCAAGGACAAAGACGTCGACGCCGTCATCGTTTTGCCCGGCGAGAACGAGACGACGCTCGGGGTCATCGTGAACAAGGAGAACGAAACAAGCGCGACGACCCAAGCCATTGCGGGCATTCTGGACAAATTCGTGCAACAAACGAACTACCAGGTAGCCGGCGTCACGCCGACGTTCTCGGTGGAGACGACCGCCGTATCGAGCGGCAGCGAGGATTTAAGCTACGTCGATTTCCTGCTGACGGGAATGATTGCGCTCGCGGTGGCGCAAGGCGGATTGTTCGGCATGGTGGACATGGTCGAAATGAGAAGGAAAGGGCTGCTCAAGAGGCTTAGGCTCACGCCGGCAAAAATGGGTCTGTTCGGAGTGGGCGGCATGATGGTGCGCTTCGTGCTCGGCATCGTGCAGATCGTCATTCTGTCCCTGATAGGAGTGTTCGGGTTCGGCGCCAAGCTTCACCTGGATTTTCCGACGCTGATCGTCGGTTTCTTCATCGGGGCTCTGGCCTTTAACGCGCTCGGTTACCTATTCTCATCCTTCAGCAAATCGATCGAAGCCTATATGGGGATGGCCAATATCGCCAGCTTTCTCATGATGTTCCTGAGCGGGATTTTCTTCCCGACGAGCGGCTTCCCGGAATGGCTTGTTCCGGTGTCGAAGGTGCTGCCGCTGACTTACTTCGTAAACGGCATACGCGACGGCATGGTGTACGGCAGCGGCATCGCGTCCGCCGACTTCTGGAGCGGGATCGGCATTCTCGCCGCGTGGGGAGTAGCAGCCTTCATCCTTGCCGTACTGATCTATCGCAAAACAAAGATAGACGTTCGCTAGCTAACGCTTTAATGGCTTCCGTTTCAGGGCTTGCGGGACCGATGCGAATCGCCGACGACTCGGGCGATGGCCATCAGGCTCCCACAGGCCTTTTCTCTTCCGCTCCGACACCTTTCGCTCCATCCTCCGCTCAGAACTCGACGAGCGATGCTGGCTTGTACTCTGCTATGGCTATTATCCCCTTCGCTCAGAATGCGACGAGCTAATGCGGGCTTGTACTCTGCTATCGCCATTATCCCCTTCGCTCAGAACTCGACGAGCTAATGCGGGCTTGTACTCTGCTATCGCCATTATCCCCTTCGCTCAGAATGCGACGAGCTAATGCGGGCTTGTACTCTGCTATGGCCATTATCCCCTTCGCTCAGGATGAGACGACGAAGCGGGCTTTTCTTTTCTCCCCCATCCATGATCTCCTTGACTCGAGTTGACGAGCGGCAGAGATTTAGCCGGTTGAGAGTGTCGGGGGAAGGGAAGGGGCCGCCGATAGGAGCGATGGGTTGTCGTTTCTGAGGGAAAGGGATAGTGGCCGCAGCGAGTCTCACGGGCGGGAGCGGCGCGAAGTTTCTGAGCGAGAGGGATAATGGCCGCAGGGGAATGTGGATAAGGACGGATTAACCGGTAAACTGAGCGAAGGGGATAGTGGGCATACGATGCCAAAAGGGGAGGCGAAAGAGGCAGGGTAAAGCCGCCAGGATAAAGCCGACCGGGACGAGATCAAGTCTCGCGCCCGGTCGGTGGGGCGGTCGGGCGGTCGGGCGGTAAGGCGGTGGTCCGCTAGGCAGCAGGGCTACTGCAATTGTTTCAGCCATTGCTTGATTTCTTCGTTGGGAAGCTCCTCTGCGGACGGAGTCGGGATCGGATCGTCGGACAGCCGGTAGCTCAACTTCAGGGAGATGATCCTTCGCACACTCTCGTCCAGGCGGGATTCCGGGAGTTCGCCGGATTTGGCCGCTTGAAGCAGCCTGTCGTACACCTGATGAACGGTATCGTAGCCGTGGGCGACAAGAATGAGGTCGCTGCCGGCCTGCAAGGACTGAAGCGATGCGTCTTCGATGCCGTAATTGCGAGCGATGGCGCCCATCGTCATGTCGTCCGTGATGACAACGCCCTCGTAGCCAAGCTTGCCGCGGAGCAGGTCGGTGATGACTATTTTGGACAGAGATGATGGGGCGTCCGGGTCGATCCTCGGAAATAAAATGTGCGCGATCATGACGGCATCCGCTCCCTCGTGGATCGCAGCACGGAACGGAATCCATTCCAGCTCCTCCAGATCGTCGACCGTTTTATCTACAGAAGGCAGCTCCAGATGTGAGTCGACCGACGTATCCCCGTGTCCGGGAAAATGCTTGACGACGGCAATCGTCCCGCCTTGCCTCAATCCTTGCATAACCGCGACGCCCATGCTCGCGACAAGCTCGGGATCGCTGCCGAACGAGCGGCTGCCGATGACCGGATTGGCCGGGTTGCTGTTCACGTCAAGCACGGGCGCGAAGTTCATGTTGAAGCCGATCAGTCGCAATTCGTCGGAGAGCAGGGCGCCCATTTGCTCCGCCAGCTCCGGCCGCCTCGTTTTACCGACGGTAACGGCGTCAGGCAGGGCGACAAATTCCCGGGGAAGCCGGCTGACTTTGCCGCCTTCCTGGTCGACGCTCAGGAGGAGCGGAAGCGGATTGCCTTCGTTCGCCCGCTTTAAATCGTTGGCGAGCTTAACCGAGCCCTGCAGATCGGAGAAATTGTTTTTGTACCAGATGACCCCTCCGACATGCAGCTCGTCGATCAGCATTTTCATCTTGGCGTCGATCGTCGTGCCGTCGACGCCGGCGACGATCACCTGGCCGATTTTTTGTTCCAAAGTCATCTGCCGCAGCAGAAGGTCGACCGGATCCTCTCCCACAGGCGCCGTCGTCTCCGGAGATGCGGGGGCGGACGGGGGAGCGGTCGCGGTTGACGGCTCCTCCGTCGAAGGGGCAGCGGACGTCGTAGCGTCGGGCGTCGGGGAAGAAGGGGCTCTGTTCGAGCACCCGATCGCAAGCAGGAAGAGCAGGCCAACCCCGATTAGACACAAGTTTTTAATGAATCTGGCTTTCATCGACGCGAACCTCCTTAATAAAAGACTCCCGCGCTTCCCGAAGAGGAAGAGCGGGAGTGCCGCTATGTCAGACTACGAAGGAGCTTTTCAGGGATACGATGCGGTTAAACACCGGCAGCGCCGGCGTTGAATCCTTGGGATCCACGTTAAAGTAGCCATGCCGGAAAAATTGGAACTTGTCTCCGCCGACGGCTTCCTTCATTCCGGGCTCGACGAAGCCCTTCAGCACCTGAAGGGAGTTCGGATTTAGATGTTCCAGGAAGGACTGCCCTTCGTCTTCGGACTCGTCGGAGATGAGCGGCTCGTACAGCCGGAACTCGGCCGGAATCGCGTGCGAGGCGTCCACCCAGTGGAGCGTGCCCTTTACTTTGCGCCCGGCAAAGCCGGAGCCGCTCTTCGTTTCGGGATCGTACGTGCAGCGAAGCTCGACGACGCGGCCTTCCTCGTCGTGAACGACCTCCTCGCATTTGATGAAGTACGCGTGCTTCAGGCGGACTTCATTGCCCGGAAACAGTCGGAAGTACTTCGGCGGCGGGTTGTCCATATAGTCATCCCGCTCGATGTATATTTCTCTCGAGAACGGAATTTGACGGTTGCCCATCTCCGGATTTTCGGAATTGTTCTCGGCATCGAGCCACTCGGTTCGGCCTTCGGGATAATTCGTGATGACGACCTTCAGCGGGTCCAGCACGGCCATCGTCCGCAGCGCCTTCAGCTTCAGATCCTCGCGAATAAAATGCTCCAGCATCCGTTCGTCCACGATCCCGTAGCTTTTGGCGACGCCGATCTCCCGGCAGAAAGCGCGGATCGACTCCGGCGTATAGCCCTTGCGGCGCAAACCGGAAATCGTCGGCATGCGGGGATCGTCCCAGCCGTCGACTTTTTTCTCGTCCACGAGCAGCTTGAGCTTTCTTTTGCTCATGACGGTATTGGTGAGATTCAGACGCGCGAATTCGTACTGGCGCGGCACCCAAGGCATATCGCATTCGCGAATGACCCAGTCGTAGAACGGACGTTGATCCTCGAACTCGAGCGTACAGATCGAGTGCGTGACCCCTTCGATGGCGTCCTCTAGCGGGTGTGCGTACGCGTACATCGGGTAGATGCACCAGGCGTCGCCCGTATTGTGGTGATGGGCGTGCACGACTCGGTACAGAACCGGATCGCGCAGGTTGACGTTCGGAGAAGCCATATCGATTTTGGCGCGCAGCACCTTTTCTCCGTCGGCGAATTCGCCTTCTTTCATTCGCCGGAACAAGTCGAGGTTTTCGTCGACCGATCGGTTTCGGTACGGACTTTCCTGTCCGGGAGAGGTGAGCGTTCCCCGCGTCTCGCGAATCTGGTCGGCGGTTTGATCGTCGACGTAGGCCAAGCCCTTGCGAATCAGCAGAACGGCGCGGTTGTACATTTCTTCGAAATAATCCGAAGCGAAGAACAGGCCGTCCCACTTGAAGCCGAGCCATTCGACATCCTTCTGGATCGATTCCACATACTCCGTATCTTCCTTGACGGGATTCGTGTCGTCGAAGCGGAGGTTCGTCCTGCCCTTAAACTCGTCGGCAAGCTCGAAGTTCAGGCAGATCGATTTGGCGTGCCCGATGTGCAAATACCCGTTCGGCTCGGGAGGAAACCGGGTAACGACTTCTTTGACCTTTCCCGAGGCGAGATCTTCGGATACGATGCTCCGAATAAAGTTCGATGACGGCGTCTTATTTTCCAAGCTGACCAACCTTCCTCGCAATCAATCTTTATATCCTCTAATAATACACAAAAATGCGCCTTCTTATAAAGAGCTAAGCGAAAAATCGGAAAAATGTCGGACGGGGTCGAATGGGCGGAGGACACGATCGGGGATATTTCTTCTAAAAAAATGATAAAGATTTAATTTTTTCAGTAACTTTTCAGATAGACGTCTCGTTATAATCATTGAAGAGTTTGGCAAGGGAGGAAGATGAATGCTGTCATGGCTAGGCCGGGGGGCGGCGAAGAAGAAGTCGGGCGAACAGAGAGAGGATTTGGCGAAATCGCCGGAGCCGTCTCCTCCGAATACCGAAGAAGCGGTCAAGGAACGTCCGGTTTCGAACGAGCCGCTGCTGACGGTGCGCAACGTGGAACGATCCTTCGATGTCGGAAGCCAGAAGATCAGAGTGCTTAAAGGCATCAATCTGAGCCTCTATCCGTCTCAGCTCGTCATGCTCAGAGGCCGCTCGGGTTCAGGCAAGACGACGCTGATGAATCTGATGGGCGGGCTGGATACGCCGACGAAGGGAGAAATCTTTTTTAAGGACCGTCCGTTCCATAAGTGGGATGACGACAAGCGCACTGTCGTGCGCCGCAAGGATATCGGCTTTATTTTTCAAGCGTTCGCCTTGATGCCCTTATTATCCGCCTACGAGAATGTCGAACTGTCTCTTCGAATGGCGAATACTCCGCGTTCGGAGTGGAAAGCGAGAATCACTTCCTGCTTGGATCTCGTCGGACTCTCGAAAAGAATGCATCACCGTCCGTACGAGCTGTCCGGGGGAGAGCAGCAGCGGGTGGCCATCGCCAAAGCGATCGCCCATAGGCCCAGCCTCATTCTGGCGGACGAACCGACCGCAGAGCTGGACAGTCAGATGACCGCGCAAATTATGCAGGTGTTCAAGGAAGTCGTCTCCGCCGAGAAGATCTCGATATGCATGACGACACACGATCCTACGATTATGGAGGTAGCAGACCATGTCTATGAAATGGTGGACGGCGTATTCGTCGCCAATTGACCGTCATTCTCCCGCCCGCCGCAGCCGGAAGAGCGCCGGGTTGATCGCCGTGCTGGCCATCGCTTTGGCGGTGTCGGGGTGCAGCTTGCTGCCGGATGAACCGGAAGAGGAAGACCTGTCGGCGATCCAATTGCCGAAAATATCGGAGAAGCCGCAATACGAAGTCGAGACGAAAACGCTCGAAACGAGAGTGTCCGGCTCGGGAAAAATTCTGTCCTCGCAGGAGAAGCAGGTTTATTTTACGTTGGAAGGCAAACGGCTTAAAAAGCTGTACATAGAGTCCGGCCAGACGGTCGAGGAGGGACAGCCTTTGGCTGAGCTGGACGTCGACGATCTGAAGAAGTCCCTTCGCCAGCAGTCGCTTTCCTTTAAGCAGCGCGAGCTCGAGATGAAGGAGACGCTGCGCAAGAGAGACGAGATGGACCCGATCGAGTTCGAGATGAAATCGCTCCAGTTCGAGGAGGATCGTCAAGCGCTCGCCGATGCTCAGGAGGATATCGATAAGGCGGTGCTGACCGCACCGTTCTCCGGGACGGTCGTATCGGTGAACGTGCAGGAAGGCGATTCGATTAAAGCTTACGACACGATCGCCGTCATCGCCAATCCGAACAGTCTCGTCGTGGCCGCGGAGCTGTCCAGAGACGATCTGGCCAAGGTTTCCGTCGGCATGGAGGTTCGCGTCGACATCAACAACGTCGGACAGCTGCCAGGGAAGGTGAAACAGCTGCCGATTCCTTCGACGGACAATCAGAACGGCGGCAATAACGGAAACCGCACCGACAGCATTAACAAATATTTGCTTGTCGACGTCGAGAAGCTTCCGAAGGAGGCCACCCGCGGAACGCCGCTGTCGATCTCCGTCATTATTAACCGCAAGGAAAATGCGGTCGTTATTCCGCTTGCCGCCCTGCGGACGATCGGAGCGCGCACTTATGTGCAAGTGGCGGAAGCGGACGGAAGCAAGCGCGAGGTCGATGTGGAAGTCGGACAGCAAACTTCGACCGACGCGGAAATCTTGAACGGCCTGACGCCGGGACAGAAAGTCGTAGGTCGGTAATCGATGAACGCGCTAATTCGGTTTCTCTTTCGCAAAATGTGGAACACGCGCTGGATGACGCTCAGCACGCTGGCCGGCTTGTTCGTCGCGGTCGCTTTTACGACGAGCATTCCGATGTATGCGGACGGGGCGTTAAAGCGGGTCGTCTCGCAATCTCTTCAAGACAACAGCGAAGGATTGCCTGCAGGCTCGATGCTGATTCGTTACCAGTCGACGGACGGCAAGACGGATTTGGAAAGCTTCCGCAACGTCGACCAGTATATCCGCGAGGATGTGAAGACCGACATCGGGTTCCCGGTCGAGGTCGCTCAGCGCAGCCTGATGATCCGCAGCTCGGAGGTGTCTCCGGAGGATCCGACCAAGGTCGACGCCAGCCGGACGAGAAAGCTGACGATCGCCGCCTTCGAAGGGTTGAAGGAGCAGAGCGAGCTGGCCGGTGGAAAATGGTTCGAGGACCGTCCGGACGCGGACGGCACGATCCAGGCGCTCATGATGGAGGAGGCGCTGTTCCGCAACGACCTTCACGTCGGCGACGTGCTGCTCTATTCCGTATCCGGAGAGACGCTTCGGGTGCAGATCGTCGGGGCGTTCAAGCCCGTCGACGACAACAGCGCTTATTGGTATCAGGGCTTGGAAGGGCTCATGAACTATTTGTACATTTCCGATTCGGTTTTTCTGGACGATCTGGCCGCCAAGCGGAACATTCCGATTCAGATCGCTAGCTGGTACTCCGCTTTCGATCTGAGAGAAATTCAAACGAGCCAGCTTTCTCCGCTGACCAGCAAGCTGAACCGCATCGATATCGAAGTGTACAAAAGATTGAAGGATACGCGTCTGGAGCTGAGCTTCGCCGGAATGCTGA
The DNA here is from genome assembly GCF_042654645.1 of Cohnella hongkongensis. Classification (NCBI taxonomy): domain Bacteria; kingdom Bacillati; phylum Bacillota; class Bacilli; order Caryophanales; family Paenibacillaceae; genus Cohnella; species Cohnella hongkongensis. The sequence continues at coordinate 196,237 of NZ_JBHSEP010000009.1, forward strand.
GCGAATTCCGCAGAGACAGCATTCAACTGCAAACGATGCTGTTCACGCTCGCGGCTCCGATGATCGCCATGGTGTTCTATTTCATCACGATGAACACGCAGCAGGCGCTGGAGAAGCAGCGCTCCGACATCGCCGTGCTGCGAAGCCGGGGGGCGAGCACTCGGCAGATTTTCATGTTGTTCCTGCTGGAGGGCGCCCTGCTCGGCATCGTCGCCTTAGCGATCGGTCCGCTGTTCGGCTGGTTCATGGCCAAGAGCATCGGATCGGCCAACGGCTTTCTGCATTTCGTTGACCGCAAGGCGATACCGGTCGGATTTTCGACCGACGGCGTACTGGCCGGAGTAGCGGCCGTTGTCGTGGCCATTCTGGCGACAGTCATTCCGGCGCTGGTCTTCACGAGAACTTCCATCGTCGATTACAAGAGACAGATGGCCAGGGGAGACCGCAAGCCGTTCTGGCAGAAGTGGTTTATCGACGTCGCGCTGCTGGGCGTTGCCGGGTATGGCTGGTACTTGTTCAACGAGCGCCAGATGGTTACCTTCAAAACGGGGATGACGACGGATCAGTTGAACGTGCAGCCGTTTCTGTTCTTCGTTCCGGCGCTGAGCATTTTTGCTGCGGGCCTGGTGTTTCTCAGACTGTTCCCGCTGCTGCTCAAGCTGTTTAACCTATTAGGGAAAAAGATCCTGCCGGTGCCGTTTTATTTGACGCTCACGCAGCTGTCCCGTTCGGCCAAGTCGTATTATCCGCTCATGATTTTGCTTATTTTGACGCTCGGCCTGGGGATCTATAACTCCTCCGCCGCGCGGACGATCGGGCTGAATTCGGAAGAACGGATCATGTACAAATACGGAACGGACGTCGTCGTCCAGACGGTATGGGAAGTCACGCCCGAGTTCAAGCCGCCGACGCAACAAAGCGGCGGCGGTAGCGGAGGCGGCGGTAGCGGCGGAGGCGGTGGCGGGGGCCAAGGAGAGCGCCCGGTACCGACGAAGCTTAACTACAACGAGCCGCCTTTCGAGGTGTTCCGGACGCTTCCGGGCGTCGAGCATGCGGCGCGGGTGCTGCAGACGAAGAGCAGCTTGACGATCTCCGGCAAGACGGCGGGGCAGGCGACGGTCATGGGCATCGACAATGTCGACTTTGCCCGTGTCGGTTGGCTGCGCAAGGATATGTACCAGATCAATCCTTATAAATATCTGGAATGGATGGGACAGGTGCCGGAAGGAGCGTTCATCTCCTCCAACGTGGCCAAGAAATTCGATCTGAAGCGGGGGGATATGGTTCAGACGGTTATTCAGGAGCAGGCGATCGAATTCATCGTTCTGGATATTCTGCCTTACTGGCCCAGCCTGTACCCGGATCAGGCGCCGTTCCTGGTTGCGAATCTTGGATACATCTACGACCAGGCTCCGCTTATCCCTTACGACGTATGGCTGAAGATGGAGCCCGACGCGAAGGTGCAGGAGATTATTCCGGTGCTGCAGGACAAAGGCGTCGAGCTGGCCGCGATCAACAGCATGAGATCCGAGCTGACGACGCAAAGCCGGCACCCGGCCAGAGGAGGCGTATTCGGAATTCTCAGCCTGGGCTTCCTGGTTACGATCATCGTCTCCTTGTCGGGATACATTCTGTTCTGGTTCTTTAATCTGTCGCGCAGAGTCGTTCAGATCGGCATCCTTCGCGCCATGGGGCTTTCCCGAAAACAGCTGACGGGCATGCTGCTGCTGGAGCAGCTGTTTACGGCCGGCTTGTCGATCGGGCTGGGCATCGGCATCGGCAAGCTGGCGAGTCTGCTGTTCCTGCCGTTCCTGCAGACGACCGACAACTCGACGAACCAGGTTCCGCCGTTCCGGGTGGTGTTCGAGGCGGCCGACACGAATAGATTATATATCGTCGTCGGCGTCATGATGACGATCGGCGTGGCGCTTCTCATCACGCACATTAGACGCTTGAAGGTGCACCAGGCCGTCAAGCTCGGAGAGGAGCGGTAAAAACCGATGATTACGTGCGAAGGACTCGTCAAAATATACAAAGCCGACGATCTGGAAGTCGTCGCTCTTCAAGGCTTAAACTTATCCGTCAAAGCCGGAGAGATGATGGCGATTATCGGCAACAGCGGAAGCGGCAAGTCGACCCTGCTGAACATTCTCGGCGGGCTGGATCGTCCGTCCGCCGGGCAGGTACAGGTCGGGCCGTGGAATCTGCTGAAGGTCAACGACGACGATCTGGTCAAGTACAAGCGGGACACGGTCGGATTCATCTGGCAAAATAATGCCCGGAACCTGCTGCCGTTTCTGACCGCGCTTGAGAACGTCGAGATGCCGATGATGTTCTCGGGCAAGCTCGACCGGGCTTACGCCAAACAATTGCTGGAATGGGTCGGCTTGAAGGATCGTATGCATAACAAGCTGCAGCAGCTTTCCGGGGGAGAGCAGCAGCGGGTCGCAATCGCCATCTCGCTGGCGAACCGCCCGCAACTGCTGCTGGCAGACGAACCGACCGGTTCGGTGGATTCCCGAACGTCCGATATCATTATGGATATTTTCCGGAAGTTTAATCGGGAACTGGGGCTGACGATCGTGATCGTCACCCACGACTTGTCGCTGGCCAGCAAAGTGGATCGGGTCGTCGCGATTCGCGACGGCTTGACGAGCACCGAGTTTATCAAGAGAAATCCGAATCTCGATCACTCTTTGCCGTTATCGGGAGGACGGACGCCGGAGGAAGCCCACGAAGCATTCGTCGTCGTGGATCGGGTCGGACGTCTGCAAATTCCGAAGGAATACTTGTCCGCTCTCTCGATCGGAGACAAAGCGACGATGGAATTCGACGGAGACAAGATTGTCATTACAAAACCTAAATCCTTGGAGGAGGACGAAACCGCATGAGCAAACAAGCAAGCAAAACCCGTAAATGGGTGCTGACCGGCATGACCTTATCTTTACTTGTCCCAACTTTAGCGGCTTGTAATTCTGGGGGGAGCGCGAACGACCCGGATAATCGCCGCACGCTCCGGATCGGAACGATGCACGGCAGCAAGTCGGATGAATCCTGGTTCCGCCAGCAGTTCACGGATATGTTCGAGTTCACCCATCCGAACATCGATATCGAGGTTGTTCCCGCGATCGACTACACCGAAATGCAATTCGAAGACTATTCCAAGCAGCGGGAGCCGGTCGACCAGATGGCTAAGCTCAAGGAAATAATGACCGGCAGCAATCCGATTGACGTCATGATCATTAGCGATATGAGCCTGCTTGGGCAAATGGTAAGCGAAAACCTGCTGAAGCAGCTCGACCCGATGATTAAGGAAGACAAGATTGATCTGAACGAGTTCGTTCCGACGGTTATCGACGGCATCAAGGAGCAAGGCGACGGCTTCCTGTACGCTTTGGCGCCTACCTTTCAGTCCTCCGCTCTCTATTACAACAAAAAGCTGTTCACGAGCGCCGGCGTCGAATTTCCGCAAGACAATATGAGCTGGGACGACGTCTTCAACCTGGCCAAAAGGATGAAGTCGGGAGAAGGCAAGGACTCCGTGTTTGGCTTTACGTTTAACCAGTGGGGATCGGGCGACAACTTCTGGGATTTCCAATCTTTCGCCGCGCCTTTGCAGCTCAGAATGTTCGACGAGAAGGGCGAGACGATGACGGTTAATACGCCGCAATGGCTTAATCTCTGGGAGACGGTATCCCAGATGAAGAAGGATCGCGTAACGCCTAGTCAGGAGGATATGAATTTCGACCAACCGACGGGCGAAGAGTACAGATACAATCCGTTCCAAGGCCAGCTGTTCCTGAACGGAAAAGCCGCCATGACGATCGGCGATTACGGCATGATCAACCAAATCCAACAGATGAACGACAACAGCGACAAGCTGAAAATGGAGAAGCTGGATTGGGACGTCGTCACGATGCCGTATCACGTCGGCAAGGAAGGCTTCGGAGGCAACATTTATGTGAACCAGTTGGCCGGCATTAACGTCAACGCGGCAAACAGCGAGGACGCTTGGGAGTTCATCAAGTTCATGAACGGCAAAGAGTGGGCGAAGCTGAAATCCCGCAGCACCTACGAGTTGTCCTCGCGCAAGGAATTCGTGAAGGTGCGCGACGGCATGAGCTATAATATCGAAGCGTTCACGAAGATGAAGCCGGCTCCGAGCCAAGGCTACTCGCTCAAGGATCAGGAGCTGTACCGCGAAAAACCGAACCTGAATTTGATCACGGAAATGGGCTCAATGCTGTTCTCCCAGATGATGCAGGGCAACAGATCCGCCAAGGAAGCTTTGGAGCTCTGGCAAGAGAAGGGCAACGACCTGCTCCAGAAAATCAAGAACAACCCGACGGGCAGCATCGACGATCCGTTTGGCGGAATCAATGCGGACAACGGCGGAGGAATTTCGATGGAAAAGAGAAGAATCATGGAAGCGGCCGGAGAAGCCGTTATTATCAACTAAAAAACTTCGAGCGTATGCAGGCGTCTGATCCGCAGGGATGAAGCGCCTGCTTTTTTAGAGGGATCGCGAAAGTGTAAAATACGTTATCCATGTCTGAATCACCTTCTACAAAAACGCGATTTCGCGTCTGGAGGACGCCGAAGGCGTTTATGCTTAGATCTTGGGGAATCAAATGCGCAAAGCCGCGCATGCTAAATACAACCACACCTTAACGGAAGCGAGGGGAATACGCGTGAAATGGGTCTACTGGTCGAGGCTGTACGACAGCAAGTTTCAAGCGGGATGTCTCGTTCAAAGAATGGAGCACGACAGCTGGGTATTCGGTCTCGAAGCGCCGCAGGAAATCGAGGTGTTTCGTTCGAAAAAGGGAAAGTACGGGGTGCGCTACTTGCCTTGAAGGGGATCGGGCAGAAGGGGATTGGCAGCGTGGGGCATTTTGTGCTAAGCTGGTGTCCGTAGGCAGGGAGAAAGGGGGAGACCGCGATGCGCAGAATGCCGTTGTCGGCGGATACAGCCGTGAAGCTGGCCGAATATATGAAGGTGCCTTTGGAGCATTTAATGCACATGCCGCAGCATATTTTGCTGCAGAAGCTGGGGGAAATGGCGAAGGCGTCGGCAGCTGAGGCCGGGAAAACGAAGGAAACGATGCAAATTTCGGAAACGGAAGAAAAGAAAAGTGAATAAAACGGTTGACAGTAAGTCGATCTTTATAGTATATTATTATTTGTCGCCAATAAATTCTATATGCTAATCGACGCGGGGTGGAGCAGCCCGGTAGCTCGTCGGGCTCATAACCCGAAGGCCGCAGGTTCAAATCCTGCCCCCGCAACCAACACCTTTCTCTGGACCTTTACGGGGGCCTTTAGCTCAGTTGGTTAGAGCGGTCGGCTCATAACCGATTGGTCGGGGGTTCGAGTCCCTCAAGGCCCACCACGCAGTTCTGCGAGGAGGCGGCGTTCCTTGGCCGATCGTCTATCGGCTGCCAGAGGGCCTAACATGCCGGGATGGCGGAATTGGCAGACGCACAGGACTTAAAATCCTGCGGTAGGTGACTACCGTACCGGTTCGACCCCGGTTCTCGGCACCACATACAGAAGCTCAAATCCCTTGATACATAGGGGTTTTTTTAATTTTTATAAGTTAAACCAATTCGACAAATCGATGCCGTCGTCTTGACGTTGGGGACGGATTGGGGACCAGGTTTATACTTGGGGTCAAACTTATCGAGATGTGATGCAGTTTGTTGGCTGAGTTTTTTGTCGAGCCTACGAGGAAAGGGATGAGAAGTTGAACCTTGTAACTTAAACAACTTACTCCAAATCATCCTTTTCTATCGCTAAATCGTCTTGGTCGCTGCCCCATATGTAGTCGTATCCTGGTTTAATTTGCGCCTTATTTTCCGACTCTGCCTTATTCTGATTTTCCAGTGATTCTTGATTTTCTTTTTCCATGCTCTCTACCACCTTTATACAAGTTGAGATTAATGTGTCCAGCAATTATTAGCAGTATACGGTATGCCAGCGAGGTACCTAATGAGGGATTTCATGTTGAAGTGACCCATGTTGTACAGACAGACAGCGTCGATGTCCGGACCATGCCTCAGTCGTGCCGGTTTTCCGGTCTATAAGACGCTGGACGGTTGCGAGCGCCATGGCGTCAAGCTGTCAAGTTCCCTGCAGCGGAGCGATCTGACGGAAGGCACATTATTGAGGGCCGACTGAATCTCGTCCTGTACTGTAAGTGGCTGGAATCGTCTATGGTGAAGAGCCTGCTCAAGTAGACGATGACGAAGGTCTACATGGTTGGCCACGAGGAGCGCTGGTTCGCGACGGCCCGGACAGCAACGCGGCCGGATACAGACCATCAGCCCTCCGCTGCCTAAGCGGGGGCTATTTTAATGGAAATGGCGCCGGTTGTCGTACGATTGCCACCAATAGATGAAAGGACAACTATCAGGGCAAGGAGTTGAAGCGAATGCCTGAAATGACACCGCACATGGGATTGAAGAAACCGTTGGAAACCGAAACGGCAGATATTTCTGTCATCAATGAAAACATGGATATGGTGGATTCTGCGCTTGGCGATCTAGCGGCTATCCCAACGGAATCAAAGGATATAGCCGGAGCGATCACGGAGCTTTTTACAAATGTCAGTGACGGTAAAGTCTTAATCGCGTCCGCGATCACTGACAAGGGAGTTCCAACGGACGCGAACGATACTTTCGTGGAGATGGCCGACCATATCGAAGCGATCGAGACCGGAACAGATACGAGCGACGCGACAGCGGTGGCTGCCGATATACGAGCGGGCAAGATTGCTTATGTTGACGGAGCAAAGATAACGGGATTGGTTCCGATTAAAGGCATTACTAACCCAGGTCACGAACCGGCAATCGGCTACGATGTGAGTGGAAGTAACGTGTATTTGAAGGCTCCAAAAGGTATTTACGATCAAGATACTTGGATTGTGCAGACAGAGCCGGACCTCGTTCCCGCTAACATTAAATCAGGGATTAACATTCTCGGAGTTGACGGTAAGCCGCAGGTCGTAGACACCACGGAAGCGGCGGTATCTGCCGCCGGAGCTTCTCATATTATTACTGGACGTGCGGGGTTCGTTAATGGCGCAAGAGTTGCGGGAACAATGCCCAATCGCGCCGGGGACACGGCGGCGCTGGCGTCAAGCGTGACGGCTACGACGCTAAAACTGCTTGCTTCATTGGGCTACCGGGACGGCGTGGACGATTACGTGACGATTACGGACCCGAACTTTATCGCAGCTAACATCTTATCGGGAAAGAGCATATTCGGACTCATCGGTAATGCTCCAGCTATTATTAGCCTCGTATCTGATGTAGAACATATGTCAGCCGCTGGTGTAACGGCAGCTAATCCCGAAATTACAAAGAGATTTACGGTTTTAGCATCCGGAACTGTGAGAGTAACCTACAAGCTGGCCACCCGTTTTTCTGGTCACACTGCGTTCGGAATAATCAATAAAAATGGAGACAGACTCACAGGTCTACAGGATAATAACTCAACACAATTTATCACTTTTACCACAGATGTTGCCGTAAATATTGGAGACATAATTGACATACTGGTTTACGGGTCCAACGAATTTGCTTATTCAATCGTCAAAGAAGCGTCTGTCGTCTCCTTGCCTCCACCATCCCCCCATAACGGAGTCATAAACATTCAGTGAGGTGACTTTATGGCCGATTAGGCCGCCGTTTTTGCAGCGGGAAGTGGCGGCGCTGCGGGAGCGAAGGGGCTCGAATGATGGCGACGTACACTAGTTACAGCAGAGGCTACACCGTACACAGCCGCAGCGCTCGGTTATGACGCGCCTACGCTCAATTCGCAGACGAGCTTTAGGTTTTGCGCATATCCTCAATAACAGCTTGAAGAAGCCGCAGCGTCTCTTCGGATTGTGCAATCGCTCGTTCATAGTGGTTTTCAAGCAATTGGTCGGTATAAATTTTTCTTAGAAGGTTAACTTCGGCCATAAAACCGACTGTTTGTTTGGCGCTGGCGATGACTTCGACGGACCTGGCTCTTAATGGCGCATAAGCCGGAGCCTCTAGTTGATCGGCTAGACGGGCGTAAGAAGCGTGGGAGGCGATGAATGCTTCGGTGTTAGCTTGTTCCGCTCCATTTTTGGTGAGAACAGCGAGGTTTTTTTGCGCTGTCCGCAGATGTTCCGGCCCCTTAAAGTTCGCCGCTCGATTTGATTCTTTTACGAAATGCTTGGTTTTCCTGGCGGCTTCTTCTATTGATTTTTTAACCTCTTGAGTAGCAAAGAGAATGTACGCGTTAGGATCGGGCTTGCGACTGCTAAGATCGGCCAAGCTGTCTATCGTGGCGGCGAATTGGGTGACCATAAAATATCGAATCGAGAATAGGGTTTCGATCTGAGATTGATAATGCTTGATATATTCGCGGTAGGAATCGCGGTTCTTTTCATTTTGAGAACAGTAGTCGAGCTTGTCGGATATGAATAAGTTCAGTTTATCCAAGTAATCGATTGTGATTGCTGCGGTATCCAAGCGTTCGCACCTCATCGCAGTTAGTCTTCGGATGATTAGACCGTACTCCACCCATCATATCACGAACCGGTAGGCAAAAACATCAACTCTCGCTCACGCCTTGTTGAAACGGATCGAATATTGACAGGATTTAACCGGTTGAGGGCCGTTGGTCGGTGATACATTTTAAGAAAAACGGTGAGGGGTCGCGAATTGTTGGTCATGAGAAACGGCAAGGCTGGATGGCTGATGCTGGTTTGCTTCTTTGTTTTGCTAGGCTGTCAATCTCCCCCATTCAGCATCGGCAAGGGGACTGCCCATTCAAAGACGGTTCTTTACGACGTAAGCCCGGATATTGAACGTGCATGTCTCCGTATCGTCAATCAGATTGAAGCGTACGTATTTGAACATGGCGAAATCGACAAAAGTTCGATAAAGAACGAATTAAGCGAGCTGGCGGAGACCGTTCGTCCGGACGAATTCGAGCCCAAGACCTATTCCGACGACGATGTGCGGGCAGTGAATCGGACGATCCGGCTGGCCGAAGATGCGCTGTCTGAGGATTGGAATTCTTTTTTTGACACCTATGCTTCATTAAAATCGTATTTCCCTTTGACCCAACCCGAATTCGAACACGATTCTGATAAAATGGCGGATTCGATCATTTACGATCTGTATCTGAAGTCATTTTATCCGAGGCAGGCTCTTTACTTAAGCGAAGCAGGGGCCGAGAAGTTTGCCGATGCCGTTCAAGAGATTAAGCAAAGCTCAACGATAGAGATTGGCGAGACTATAGTGAGCGAAGAGGACGGGCGCAGAGTAAAGGTAACGTATCGCTTCGTCGGGGAACAATTCTCGGATCAGGCCACTGTGATTGGATTGTCAACAGTAAATCAGACAATTTTTTTAAGGGCTTCTTGTCGGTACTGAACAGGCGTCATATAGCCTAAGGTGCCATGGATGCGATGCTTGTTGAACCAATTCACATAGTCATCTAATTCC